>DASWUY010000060.1:0-11009 GCA_036401435.1 Acidobacteriaceae bacterium
GAGATTGACCTGGGCCACAGCGTGCAGAGCCCCACGTCGAACTGGACGGGAGCGCCGGCGGTGCCGAGCAGCATGCCGGGAAAGAACATTGCCACGCGTGAGTTCGTGGTGGCGATCGGGTTTGGCGAAGGGCACCATGCGGCGCTTTCTGCCACGATGGGATCGCTCGCGCATGGCTTTGATGCCCACCTGAAGCGGTTTCTGGACCAGTGGCGGCGGGTGCAGGTGCCGACCGAGCTGGGCAGGCACACCCATGATGGCGGCAAGCTGATGCGGGTCTCGCAGAATGTGGTGCTGACCCATGAAGACAAGACCTACAACGGAGCCTTTATCGCGTCGGCGTCGATCCCTTGGGGATTTGCCAAGGGGGATGACGACCTGGGCGGATACCACCTGGTGTGGACCCGGGACATGGTGCAGTCGGCGTCCGCCCTGCTGGCCTGCGGGCGCACGGACACGGCGCTGCGGGCGCTGGTCTACCTGGCGTGCACGCAGAAGCCTGACGGCAGCTTTGCGCAGAACTTCTGGGTAAACGGAACGCCGTACTGGACCGGAATCCAGCTGGACGAGGTGGCCTTCCCGATCATGCTGGCGTGGCGGCTGTGGAAGATCTGCGGGCTGGACAAGTTTGACGTCTTCACCTTTACGGCGCGGGCGGCGGGCTTCCTGGTGCGGCATGCGCCGGTGACGCAGCAGGAGCGATGGGAGGAGGCGGCGGGGTACTCGCCGTCGACGCTGGCGGCGGTGATTGCGGGGCTGATCTGCGCGGCCGACCTGTCGCGTGCGCATGGAGCGACAGAACTGGGCGTCTTCCTTGAGGAGCATGCGGACTGGCTGCAGTCGCACCTGGAGGACTGGACGGTGACGAGCGACGGCGTGCTCGACCCGGAGGTGAAGCGGCATTACATGCGGGTGCGTCCGCCGGAGTGCGGCGAGCCCTACGCGCAGGCGGACTGCGAGGCGGGCATGCTGCGGCTGAACAACCGGGGACCCGGGGAGCAGTCGCTGTTTGAAGCGCGGCTGATTGTGGACGCCGGCTTTCTGGAGCTGGTGCGATACGGGGTGCGCCGGGCGGATGACCCGGTGATCGTGGATTCGCTGAAGGTGGTGGACCGCATCCTCAAGGTCGACGCGCCGCAGGGGCCGTGCTGGCGCCGCTACAACCATGATGGGTACGGGGAGCGTAAGGGCGGAGGCGCCTTCCTGACCTGGGGCCAGGGCCGGGCGTGGCCGCTGCTGACGGGGGAGCGGGCGCACTACGAGCTGGCCGCGGGGCACGACGTGAGCGTCCACGTGAAGGCCATCGAGGGCTTCGCGAGCCTGGGCGGCATGCTTCCTGAGCAGATCTGGGACTACCTGGAGCCGCTGGTGACGCGCGGGGGAGTGGTCCACATGGGCGACCCGGCCGGCTCGGCGATGCCGCTGGTGTGGGCCCATGCGGAGTACCTGAAGCTGCTGCGCTCGCTCGAGGACGGGGTGATCTTCGACCGGATTGCGGCGGTGGAGGCGCGGTATGGGGCCGGCCCGGTGCCGAGTCGAGTAGAGGTGTTCAAGCTGCGGCGGCCGATCCAGTCGATTGCCGGCGGCAAGGTGCTGCGGATCATTGCGGCAGATCCGTTTGAGGTACGGTGGAGCGCGGACGGGTGGCAGACGGTGGGGAACCTGGGCAGCCGGAATGTCGGCTACGCCGGGTCCTTTGTCGACCTGCCGCCCGCGCAGCAGAGCGGCCACCTTTCGTTTACCATTTTGTGGACAGACGACCAGCGCTGGGAGGGCCGCAACTTTGACGTTGCGATCGAGCCGCAGCCGTAGCCGGCTCTGTATGAGTGCGAGTCATCCTCGCGTTGGGGCGCATCCAAGCCGGAGTAGGCGGAAGTGATGCGTGAACCCGGCGTGGACCCCAGCGCAGGGAGTGTGCGGTACCGCCAGCTATCCCCGGCAGATGCATCGCGGAAGAATATTGGAGAAAGACATATGAGTGACCTGGACCAGCTATCCATTAACACCCTGCGGTTCCTGGCGGTCGATGCTGTAGAGAAAGCGAACAGCGGCCATCCGGGCGCCCCGCTCGGCGATGCCCCCATGGCTTACCTGCTCTTTCACAAGTACATGCGGCACAACCCCAAGCATGCCAAGTGGACCAACCGCGATCGCTTCGTGCTCTCAAACGGGCATGCCTCGGCGATGCTGTACGGCATGCTGCACCTGGCCGGGTATGATCTTTCGATCGAGGACCTGCAGGGCTTCCGGCAATGGCATTCAAGGACGCCTGGGCACCCCGAGTACGGCGAGACGGACGGCGTGGAAGTGACGACCGGCCCGCTAGGGCAGGGCTTTGCGATGGCGGTGGGCATGGCCATGGCGGAGAAGCACCTGGCGGCTGTCTACAACAAGCCCGGCCACGAGATTGTCGAGCACTACACCTACGGTATTTGCGGCGACGGGGACCTGATGGAGGGGATCTCGCACGAGGCTGCCTCGCTGGCCGGCACGCTGAAGCTGGGCAAGCTGGTCTTTCTCTACGACGATAACCTGATCTCGCTCGATGGGCCGACCGATCTGAGCTTTACGGAAGATGTCACCAAGCGCTTTGAGGGCTACCACTGGCACGTGCAGATGGTGGAGGACGGCAACGACCTGGAGGCGATCTCAAAAGCGATTGAAGCGGCCAAGGCAGTGACGGACAAGCCTTCGCTGATCCGGGTGCGGACGATCATCGGCTATGGCTCGCCCGCTGCCGGGACCAACAAGGCGCACGGCGCGCCGCTGGGTGCGGAGAACACGAAGAAGACCAAGCAGACGCTGGGCTGGCCGGATGACAAGACGTTCTACGTGCCGGAAGAGGCGGCGAAGAACTGGGCGAAGATTGTCGAGAATGGCGCGAAGTATGAGGCGGAGTGGAACGAGCGTTTTGCCAAGTACAAGAGCGAGTTTCGGGAGTTGGCGGCGCAGTATGAGCGTACCCATGCGGGCACGCTCGAGCCAGGGTGGGAGAAGAGCCTGCCGGTGTACCAGGTGGACGCAAAGCCGATTGCGACGCGGAGCGCTGGCGGGGCGGTGATGAACGCCTTTGCGGAGGTGGTGCCGGAGCTCTTTGGCGGGGCGGCTGACCTGACCGAATCGACGAAGACGATCCTCAAGAACTCGGGTGATTTTCACAAGGACCCGGCTGGGCGTAACGTCTTCTTCGGCGTCCGGGAGTTCGCGATGTCCGCGGCGGTGAACGGGATGGCGGTGCATGGCGGCCTGATCCCGTACGGGTCGACCTTCTTCACGTTCTCTGACTATGCGAAGCCGGCGCTGCGGCTGGCCGCGCTAATGCATGCGCACTCACTGTGGGTCTTCACGCATGACTCGATCGGCCTGGGAGAAGACGGCCCTACTCACCAGCCGATCGACCAGTTGACGATGCTGCGCGCGGTGCCTCACCTGATCGATTTTCGTCCGGCCGACGCGAATGAAACGGCCGCCTGCTGGCGGCTGGCGCTGGAGCACAAGGAGGCGAGCTTCATGGCGCTCTCGCGCCAGGATCTGCCGATCCTGGACCCCAAGAAGCTGGATATCTATGAGGGCGTCAAGCACGGCGCCTACATCGTTGATCGCGGCTCGGAGCAGCCGGACATTCTGATGCTGAGCGCCGGGGCGGAGGTGTGGCAGATCATCAAGGCGGCGGCCAAGCTGAAGGAGGAAGGCATTACGGCGCGCATCATCTCCATGCCGAGCTGGCAGCTCTTTGAGCGGCAGGAAGAGGCGTACAAGCTGGAGGTGCTGCCGAACCATGTACCCAAGCTGGCGGTGGAGGCAGGGGCGACGCTGGGCTGGTGGAAGTGGGTGGGGCGCCACGGCGACGTGATTGGCCTGGATCGTTTCGGGGCCTCGGCACCGGGAACGCTGGCGCTTGAGAAGCTGGGCTTTGGCGTGGATAACATCACCAGCCGGGCCAAGGCGCTGCTGGCGAGAGTGGGCAGCGAGACGCCGGCGCTGGCGACCAAGTAGATAGAGGCCCGGGGGGTGGCGGATGGTTGGATCGTCTGCTGCCCCCGGCCCGTTCTTTCGTTGCCATTGGGAGTGTGCGCACATTCCCTCCTTCTACCCACCTGAGCAGGCATAGGACTGAACCGAATGAAGCTGGTTATCGCTGCGGATCACGCGGGTTTTCCTCTCAAGGAGGAGGTTCGCGGCTACATGGAGCGGCTGGGGCACGAGGTGGCTGACCTGGGCGCCTACGGGATCGAACCTTCCGACTATCCGGACTTTGCCGAAGCTGTGGGGCTGGCCCTGTTGGCTGGGCGGGCGGAGCGCGGCATCCTCATCTGCGGCTCGGGCGTGGGCGTGTGTGTGGCGGCCAACAAGCTGCCCGGGATTCGCGCGTGCATGTGCCACGATACCTACTCCGCACACCAGGGAGTGGAGCACGACGACATGAACGTGCTGGTGCTGGGCGCGCGGATCATCGGCTCCGCACTGGCCTTCGACCTGGTGGCGACCTTTCTAACGGCGCGGTTCCAGAAGCAGGAAGAGCGGTTTGTTCGCAGGCTGCTGAAGGTGAAGGCGATCGAGGCGCGTTACATGCCTGAATCGCCGGAGAATACCAAGTTATCCAACTGATTGCATGCTTGAGGCCCGCGGTCGATGAGTCAGGCGAAGTTCAAGACGGTGCTGTGGGACGTGGGTGGCGTGCTGCTGACCAACGGATGGGACCACAACGAGCGCAAGGCTGTCTTTGACGCCTTTCAGTTTGAGGAGCGGGAGGAGTTTGAGCGGCGACACGAAGAGGAGAACGACGCCTGGGAAAAGGGGGCGATCGACTTCGACGAGTACCTGACCCGCACACTCTTTTTCAAGCCGCGCCCGTTTGGGCTGGAGGCGATCAAGAAGGCGATTGAGGATCAATCGCTGGTGCTTGAAGACTCGGCGATGCCGCTGCTCAAGGAGTTGCACGCAAAGGGCGGCGTGTTGATGGGGCAGCTGAACAACGAGTCGCGGGAGTTGAACGATGTGCGGCTGGATCGCTTCGGGCTGCGGGAATACCTGTCGGTGTTTCTCTGCTCGGGCTATGTAAACCTGCGCAAGCCGGACCCTGCGATCTACAGGCTTGGCGCCGAGGTGCTGCAGAAGAAGCCGGCAGAGATCGTCTTTATCGACGACCGGGAAAAGAACGTGCAGGAGGCGGCGGGGTTTGGCTTCCATGCGATTCAATACAAGGGCTCAGCTTCGTTGCGGGCGGCGTTGGAAGACCTTGAACTGCTATAGAGCTGCGGGTCGGCGTGCAGAGCGCCGGGGCGAAGGAGACTGTTTTGGCAAGTGACACGGCAACGATGCAACCAGAAGCCGCCGAGAAGACGACGGCAAGTACGCGCAAGCCTGACCCGACCATTGTCGTGATCTTCGGCGCCTCCGGGGATTTGACCAAGAAGAAGCTGCTGCCTGCGCTCTTTCACCTGGAAGAGAGTGGCCTGCTGCCGGAGGAGTTCGCGGTGGTCGGGGTGGCGAGACGCGACCTGTCGAAGACCTTTACGCCGGATATGAAGAAGGCGATTGTGGACTCGGGCGCGAAGGACGATGACCCGAAGCTGGCAGCGTTCATGGAGAAGGTCAGCTACTTCACGACCAACTTTGACGACTCTGATGGGTACAAGCGGCTGAACGAGGCGCTGGCCACGGTGGACAAGGAAAAGGGCACGAAGGGCAACCGGCTCTTTTACCTGGCGGTCGCGCCTGAGTATTTCCAGGAGATTATCGACAAGCTGGGCGAGCAGAAGATGGACAAGGCAGCCGAGTCGACGCGGGACGCGCACGTGCGGGTGATTATCGAAAAGCCTTTCGGGCACGACACCACCTCGGCCCGGGAGTTGAATGACGGGGTGGCGAAGGTGTTTGGGGAAGAGCAGATCTTTCGCATCGACCACTACCTGGGCAAGGAGACGGTGCAGAACATCTTTGTGCTGCGGTTTGGGAATGCCTTCTTTGAGCCGCTGTGGAATGCGGAGCACGTTGATAACGTGCAGATCACGGCGGCTGAGTCGATCGGGATTGAGGGCCGCGGGCCGTTCTATGAAAAGGCGGGCGTCTCGCGCGATATCTTGCAGAACCACATGATGGAGATGCTCGAGTTCGTGGCGATGGACAAGCCCGCGTCGAATGATGCGAAGGATGTGATCGCAGAGAAAGTCAAGCTGCTGAAGGCAATCAAGCCGCTGACGGACGCGAACACAGTGCGGGGCCAGTATGGCGCCGGTACGGTGGGGAGCGAGCAGGCCAAGCCTTATCGGGAAGAGGACCGGGTCGATCCGAAGTCAGTAACGGAGACATTTGCAGCGGTCAAGCTGGAGATAGACACGCCGCGATGGAAGGGTGTGCCGTTTTATCTGCGCGCGGGCAAGCGCCTGGCTAAGCGAGTCACCGAGATCGTCATTGAGTACAAGCCGCAGAAGGACGCGATCCTTGAGGGCGCGACGGAGGCCGAGGCGGCGGGCGGCTGCGTCGGCATCCCGACCAACCTGCTGCGGCTGCGCATCCAGCCGGATGAGGGCATTACGCTGGCCTTCGGCAACAAGCGCCCTACGCCGGACACGGTGGTGTGCCCGGTGACGGCGCAGTTCAAGTACGTGGATGCGTTTGGCAAGTACACGGCGAATGGCTATGAACGCCTGCTGCTGGATGCGATGCTGGGGGACGCGTCGCTCTTTACCCATCGCGACGCGGTGGAGACGGCGTGGGGCATTTACACGCCGCTGCTCGAGGACTGGTCCGCACACCCGCCCTCTGATTTCCCGAACTATGCGAGCGGCACCTGGGGGCCGGAGGAATCGGACGCACTGCTGGCGCGTGACGGACGGCGGTGGAACGAGGTTTAGGGCGCGGCGCAGTGTTCGTGGCGCCCTGCCGGCGCTCGTACCAGAAATGAAGAAAGGTCTCTGCAGTGGCGAAACGACTGGAAGTGAGTTACCGGGTGTTTGAAGACGCGGGCGCGCTGGCCCAGGCGGCCGCGGGGCACTTTGCGGAGCGGGTGCAGCAATCCGTGGCGAAGCGGGGGCGGGCTCGCATTGCGATCTCGGGGGGGTCGACACCCAAGGCGAGCTTCGCCGTGCTGGCCGATCCTTCCGGGCCCTATGCGGCAAACATTCCCTGGGACAAGATCGACCTGTTCTGGGTCGATGAGCGCACGGTAGGTCCGGACGACCCTGATTCGAACTATCGCATGACGCGTGAGGCGCTGCTCTCGAAGGTCGCGCTGCCGGACGCGCAGGTGCATCGCATGGAGGGCGAGCTGGACCCGGAAGAGGCTGCGTCAAAGTACGAGACGGTCATCCGCAGCGCCTTTCGGCTAGAAGGGGCTGAGGCGCCGCGCTTTGACCTGTTGTGGCTGGGCATGGGGGATGATGGGCACACGGCGTCGCTCTTCCCGCACACCGAGGGGCTGCACCAGCTGGGACGGATCGTGATCGCGAACCACGTGCCGCAGAAGGATACGTGGCGGATCACCCTGACGCTGCCGGTGATCAACGAAGCGAATGATGTGATCTTTCTGATCGCCGGAGCAGACAAGGCGGAGCCCCTGGAACGGGTACTGTATGGGGATTATGACCCGGAGACCCTGCCAAGCCAGCTCATCCAGCCGAAAAACGGTGTGCTGACGCTGCTGCTCGATCAGGCGGCGGCAGCCCGTCTGCCCAAGCCCGAAGCGAATGGCTTGGGCAGGGTGGATCTCGCGCGATGATTCTGGCCGGGGACGTTGGTGGGACCAAGGTGGAGCTGGCGCTGTATAACTTCGCCGGCGGCAAGCTGTCGCATGTGGGGGACGAGCGGTTCGCTGCGCGCGACTACGATGGCTTGGAGTCGATCGTTCGGGTGTTTCTTGAGAAGAACAACAGCCCCAGTGTCACGGCGGGGTGCTTTGGCGTGCCGGGGCCGGTGCGCAACGGGCGCCTGAAGCTGACGAACCTGCCCTGGCTGCTGGATGCGCGCGAGCTGGGACGGAACCTGTCGATCGATCACGTCTTCCTGATCAATGACCTGGAAGCAAACGGCTATGGGATTCCGGAGCTGGCGGGCAACCAGATCTTCACGCTTTCAGAGGGGGACCCGAGTACGATCGGCAACCGCGGACTGGTCTCGGCGGGTACCGGGCTGGGCGAAGCGATCCTGATGTGGAACGGCAAGGTGCATGTGCCGGTGGCGTCTGAAGGCGGGCACTGCGACTATGCACCACGCACCGAGGTGGAGATCGACCTGCTGCGCTATCTGCAGAAGCAGGTGGGTGGCCGGGTGAGCTATGAGCGCGTGGTGTCTGGGCTGGGGCTGCGCAATGTCTATAACTTCCTGCGCGATGACCAACAGATGACCGAGTCCGCGGAACTGCGCGACCGCATGGAAGCGGAAGACCCGAACGCGGTGATCGGCGAACTGGGCATGGGCAAGAATGAGCTTTGCACGCGGACGCTGGACATCTTTACGGCGGCCTATGGAGCAGAGGCCGGCAACCTGGCGCTGAAGGTGCTGTCGACCGGAGGCATGTACATTGGCGGAGGCATTGCTCCAAAGATCCTGGACAAGATGCGGGATGGAACGTTTCTGCGGGCCTTCTCCGACAAGGGCCGCCTGAGCGACCTGCTGGTGCAGACGCCGGTACGCGTCATCCTTGAGAGCCGCGCCGCACTTATGGGGGCAGCGGCCTATGCAGAGGGGCGTGCGGCGGAGATCAGCGGCCAGTCGGTGCGCGCCGCCTCCAGTCACACCTAGCGCCGGGTGGAATCGGCCCGGGACCGAGGAGACCGTCATGTCGCGTTCTTTTGTTCGCATCGCCGCTGCTCCGGTGCTTCTTGCGGCGTTTGCCTTTCCGCAGATGGCGCGCGCGCATGCGGTGCTGGTGGACTCCACCCCAAAGGCGAATGAGACGGTGCACGGGCCGTCCATCCAGATCCATCTCAAGTTCAACTCCAGGGTGGATGGGGCTCGTTCGACCGTGCAGCTGGCTCTGGAAGATGGAAGCGTTCACACGCTGGAGCTCTCAAGCCAGGCTACGCAGGACGAGATTGTCACGCATGCCGATGGGCTGTCGAAGGGCAGCTACAGCATTCGGTGGCAGGCGCTCTCAAGCGACGGGCACCTTACGCGCGGGCAGATCCCGTTCCTGGTGGACAAGTAGGGTGGTGGAGCCGGCTGCTACGGCGACCGCAGGCTGGCCGCGTGGCCATAGGCACGCCGGCTGGCGCGGCGCTCCGCGGTGATCTGGCTGCTGAAGGACTTTGACCTGCTGGCGGTCATGCTGCGGGCGCTGACCCTGGGGCTGGAAGCGGTGACGCTGGGTGGCCTGGCCTTTCTGCTGCTGGTGGCTGGGCCACTGGCGAAGGCTGAGGAGAGGGCCGGCGCCGAGCTGGGGATGGGGCGTCTGCGGCGCGGTGTGTCGATCGCGGCAGTGGGCCTGGGGGTGACGCAGGTTGCCGCCACGGGTTTGACTGTCGTGATGTTGACGGCAGGATCCGGCCTTCGTTTCACGGAGCTTCTCTCGGCAAGCTTTCTGGTGTCAGGGGCAGTACTTGCGGCCTCGGCAGGCATGATCGCGCTGCTGGTGCGCGGGCGTGCCCGGTCGATGCAGCGGTGGTGCGTGTTGCCGGGAGCCACGCTGCTGGCGGCTTCGGTGGCGATGAGCCATGCGGCGTCGCGGCTGGAGGACCGACTGCTGCTCTCGGTGTTCACGGCAGCCCACCACCTGGGTACGGCTGCTTGGCTGGGGGCAATGGTGTTTTTGCTGCTGGCGCTGCGACAGCCGTCACTGGTGGACGACGCGGCGCTGGCGCAGAGCGTGGCTCGCCGGTACTCGCGGCTGGCGATGGCTGGCGTAGCGCTGCTGGTGGGCGGGGGGCTGGGCCTGGCATGGTTCTATGTCGGGTCCTGGCCAGGCCTCTACGGGACCTCGTATGGCGTGCTCGTGATGGCGAAGAGCTACCTGCTCCTGGCCATGTTGCTGCTGGGAGCGAGCAATCAGCGACTGGTGAGCGCAGGGGACCTTGGCTTGCTGTACCGGCTGCGACGCTTCTCAGAGGCGGAGATCGGCCTGGGTTTTACCGCGGTGCTTGCTGCTGCGTCGCTCACCTCGCAGGCGCCGGCGATTGACCTGGCCTCGCCGCAGGACCGGGTGACCGGGCACGAGATTGTGGAGCGCCTGCGATGGCGGGCGCCGCGGCTCACCAGCCCGGCGGTAGCTGCGCTCGCGCCCTCGGTAAGCCTGGAGGCGGCGCTGCCGCAGCAGCAGTTTGGGTCGGGCCGGCAGAACGATGCCAACGACCGCGCGTGGTCCGAATATAACCATCATTGGGCGGGGCTGATCGTGCTGGCGGCAGGCCTGCTGGCGCTGGCCGGCCGCGGGCTGAGGCACAGGCCAGACGCGGTGCATCGTTGGCTGCACGCCGTTGCACAGGCCTGGCCGCTGCTCTTTGTGGGGCTCGCGTTGCTCATCGTGCTGCGTGCCGACCCGGAGAACTGGCCGCTGGGCCCGCGGCCGTTCTGGGCCAGCTTCTCTCGCCCGGATGTTCTGGAGCATCGGCTGTACGCGGGGCTGATCACCTGCTTCGCGTTCTTCGAGTGGGGTGTGGAGCGAAGATCTCTGGCTTCGCGGCGCGCGGCCTATGTTTTTCCCCTAGCTTTCGCAGCGGGAGGCGCTGTGCTGCTCACCCACGCGCACGCACTGGGCAGCGTGCATGAGGAGATGCTGGCGGAGTTCAGCCATACGCCGCTGGCGCTGCTGGGGGCGACGGCGGGGTGGGCGCGGTGGCTTGAGGTGCGCCTGCCGGGGGGCCGCGAGGCGCGCGTGGCCTCGCTCGTGTGGCCGCTTTGCCTGGTGCTGGTGAGCGTGGTGCTGCTGGACTATCGCGAGTCCTGAACCGGCGTGGCATCGCCCGGGGCGCCCGCAGGATCGGCCAGGCGTACCTGTGCCGCGCGCCAGACGCGAGAGACGGCACGGAGCACAAGCTTTGGCGCCGGGGTTCTGCCCTCTGGGCCGGGAGGGA
>DASWUY010000061.1:0-7181 GCA_036401435.1 Acidobacteriaceae bacterium
CTGCGGTCGCGCCCGAGACCCGCGCGCCTGCCTGGTCGCGCACCAGCCCCTGGAGCGAGCCGTTGGGTGACTGGGCGTGGAGGGAGACGGGGAGCAGGAGACACAGGAGCAGGCGCAGGTGCCTGGTCCGGGAGCGAGCGGGCGAGGGCTGTTGTGGCCGGGCGCCACGGCGGGTTTCCGGGTGTGCTGGGTCTCTCATGGTCGCGATCAGCGGGTGATGGCGTAGTGCACCTGTTCTTCGATTTCGGCGATGTGCAGCGGATCGCGATGGGCACGGGTGAGCGACTGGTTGAGCGTGCGGAGTTCGGTGGTCTTCCACTGCTGCCACTGCTCGATGCCGAGGCGGCTGCTCTTGCCCGATTGGTCGGCGATGCTGAGGGCTTGAGCGGGAGCCTCCCTGTCTCCGCTTTCGACGATGCGGAGGGCCACGCCGAGGCCGGCGTTGGCGGCTGCGAGCCCTTGCGGCTGGGAGCTGTCTTCGTCCTTCGATGCGGCGCCGTTGCGGATGAGGTCAAGGCTCCTGGAGGCACGATCGAGAGCCTCGGTGAGGTCTGGCGACGGCGTGCCCTGGTCGGCATGGAGCGTCTTCAATTGGCTTTCGGCGGCTTCGAGCTCGGCCATGGCCTTGCGGCTGGGGATGGTCTGCAGGTAGATGGAGTAGGCGCGCGTGAACTGCTGGGCAAGAACGTCGGGTGTGGCAGCGGCGCGCGGGTCCATGGCGACCTGTAGGGTTTGCTGCATCGTGCTTCCCTCGGAGGTGAGCCGGAGGGTGTAGGTGCCCGGAGGCACGCGCGGTCCGGGCGGCGTGCCTGCGGTGTCTTCATCGTCCTCGAGAGCGTTGCCTGAGCCGCCGGCGGCGAGATCCCACAGGAAGCGATGGTGGCCGGGGGTGGTGGCGAGGACTTGCGGCTTGGGGAACCAGCGCTCGGCGATGGGCAATATGGGACGCTTCGCGTCCTGCCGGTCTTCGCTCGAAAAGTGGCGAAGCAGGCGGCCGTCGGCGTCGAGGATCTGCAGCGTGACTTTGCTGGCGGCAGCGGGGAGGTAGTAGTCGAGGACGGCGCCGTTGGGGGCGTTGGCGGCCTGCGGTTCTTCGGGCGGGAGCGGGGTGCCGAGGAAGCCATCGTTGTCTACCCGGACGGCGACCGATGGGGCGAAGAGGAGAGGCTTCTTGGTGTCCGCGGCCGCGGCCTGGCGCAGGGGCGCGATGTCATCGAGCAGCCAGAAGGATCGCCCGTGGGTGGCGACGACGATGTCGTTCTCGTGCACGTCGATGTCGCGCACGGAGGTGACGGGCAGGTTGATCTGCAAGGGCTGCCAGGCGAGGCCGTCGTTGAAGGAGACATAGACGCCGAACTCGGTGCCGGCGAAGAGCAGTCCGCGCTGGCGGGGATCTTCGCGAACCACGTTGACGAAGTGATCGGCAGCGATGCCCGCGACGCTGGAGGTCCAGGTCTTTCCGTAGTCGTGGGTGATGTAGAGGTAAGGCTTGCGGTCGTCGAGGCGGTGCCGGTCGACGGCGGCGTAGGCGGTGCCGGGATCGAAGTGCGAGGCCTCAATGAGCGCGATCTTGCTCCAGGGGCTGAGCGAGGGTGGGGTGACATCGCGCCAGCTCTTGCCGGCGTCGGTGGTGAGGTGGATGCGACCGGTATCGCTGCCGGCCCAGATCTGGTTGGCATGCAGGGGGGAGGGTGCGATGGTGTAGACCACGCCAAAGCCGCGCTGCATGGCATTTTCGACGCGGGTGGGGCCGTCTTGGGCGGCGGGTGCGCTGCCGGTCAGGTCAGGGCTGATCTGCTCCCAGTGCAGGCCTCCGTCCAGGGTGCGGAGGACGTACTGGCTGCCGAGGTAGAGGGAGCGCTTGTCTGCGGGGGAGAAGACGAGGACGGGGGTCCAGGGGTCGCGGTAGCGACGCTTGTTGATGGGCAGGTCAAAGCCGCCGAGCGGCCAGGGGGTGATGTTCTGGCTGAAGGAGGTGCGGCGATCGAAGCGCTGCACGGTGCCGTAGGTGCCGGAAGAGTAGATGAGGTTTTCGTCGAGGGGATCGACGGCGATGTAGCCGCTCTCGCTGCCGCCGGGGAGGAACCAGTCGCGGGTGTCGAGGTGCCCGTGGTCGGAGCGGCTGGCGACGGCGATCGATCCGCTGTCCTGCTGGGCGCCGTAGACCATGTAGGGAAACCGGTGATCGGTGGTGACGTGGTAGAGCTGGGCGGTGGGCTGGTTATACCAGCTGGTCCAGGTCTTGCCGCGGTCGAGGCTGACACTGGCGCCCTGATCGACGCCGAGCATCAGGTGGCTGGAGTTGCGGGGGTCGACCCAGACCTGGTGATAGTCATCGCCGCCGGGGGCGCCGCGTACGATCTCAATGGTCTTGCCACCATCCGGCGTGCGGTAGAGGGCGACGTTGGGGATGTAGAGCACGTCGGGATTCTGCGGATCGATGGCGAGGGAGCTGAAGTACCAGGCGCGGCTGGTGAGCCGGGCATCGCTGCTGGCCAGGGTCCAGGTGTCGCCGCCATCGTCAGAGCGGTAGAGGCCGGCGTGATCGTGCACATCGATGGTTGCGTAGACGCGGCGGCCGTCGGCGCTGACGGCGATGCCGGTGCGTCCCCAGGTGCCGCCGGGCAGGCCGTGGGCGGCGATGGGGAGCCAGTGGGCGCCGGCATCGGTGGAGCGGTAGAGGCCGTTGCCGGAACCTTCAAGCGGCGCATAGGTGCTCCAGGTGGCGCGGCGCGCGTTCCAGGTGGAGGCGAAGAGAAACTGCGGGGCGGCCGTGGCGATGGCGAGGTCGGCGATGCCGACGTCGGGGCCCTGGTCGAGCACGTGCACCCAGTGCTCGCCTCCATCGGTGGACTTGTAGACGCCGCGCTCCGGGTTGGGGCCGTAGGCATGGCCGAGCGCGCCAACGTAGACGGTGCGGGGGTTGGCGGGGTCGACGAGGATGCGGCTGATCTGCCGGGTGTCTTCAAGGCCCACATGCTTCCAGGTGGCGCCTCCATCGTCGCTGCGGTAGACGCCGTCGCCCGAGGCGAGGTCAGAGCGGATATCTGACTCGCCGGTGCCGGCGTAGATGATTTTTGGATCAGAGGGCGCGACGGCCAAGGCGCCGATGGACGCGACGTGCTGCTGATCGAAGAGCGGCTCCCAGACGGTGCCGGCGTCGGTGGTCTTCCAGACGCCGCCATCGACGCTGCCGAAGAAAAAGCTCGCATCGGAGCCCGGGATGCCGCTGACGGCGACGACGCGCCCGGCGCGGAAGGGACCGAGGAGCCGCCACGCGAGGCCGGAGTAGAGCTGGGGCGAGACGGCCTGGGCCGCGGTGGTGGCGCCGCACAGAAGGAGTGCATACAGCGCCAGCAGGCGGGAGCGGGCAGGTCGCAGAGAGGAAGAAGTGTTCATGGCTGTTGCGATTGTGAAGGCGATCGCCGGCCGGGGCAAGGCGATTGTTTTTCTTCGTCGCACTTGGCTCTGGCGCGACGAGCAGAAATCAGGGATGCTGGACGCTGGAATTGACACCTGCTGGACGAGAGAGAAACTGGTTGATGATGGATCGAAGCGCTGCGGCTCGCCTGTTTATTCTTTCTGCTTCTTGTTTGGTCTGCGGTGCCGCGGGGGCTGCCCTGCTCTTTCCGGCGGCGGCGGACGCACAGCAAGCCTCACGAATGCCGCAGCCGGCTTCACAGATGCCGCCGCCCGCTTCACAGATGCCGCAGCTGCGGTGGCGGATGATTGGGCCGTTTCGTGGAGGGCGGACGCGGGCGGCGGCAGGCGTGCCGAGCGAGCCGAACGTTTTCTACATGGGGCAGGGAGACGGCGGGGTCTGGAAGTCGACCGATTATGGCCGGACCTGGGTGCCTATCTTTGACGACCAGGAGACGCAGTCGATCGGCGCGCTGGCGGTGGCGCCGTCGGATCCAAACGTGGTGTATGTGGCGAGCGGAGAAGGGCTGCACCGGCCGGACCTCTCGGTGGGGGATGGGATCTATCGCTCGGCGGATGCGGGCAAGACCTGGACGCACCTGGGGCTGCGGGATGGGCAGCAGATACCGGCGCTGGCCGTTGACCCGGCGAATCCCAACCGGCTGTTCGCTGCAGTGCTCGGGCACCCGTACGGGCCGAGTGCGGAGCGCGGGATCTTTCGGTCAGAGGACGGCGGCAGGAGCTGGGTGAAGGTGCTGTTCAAGGGCGAGAGCGTGGGCGGCTCGGACGTGGTGCTCGATCCGAAGAATCCAATGGTGGTGTACGCCGGGATGTGGGACGCGCGCCTGGGGCCGTGGGAGGACAAGAACAGCTACGAGGGCACGGGCGGCGGTCTGTTCAAGTCCACGGATGGCGGCGCCACGTGGAAGCAGCTTGGCAACGGGCTGCCGGCGGACCTGGTGCAGATCAACGTAGCGGTCGCGGCGAGCGACCCAGAGCGGCTGTATGCGACCGTCTCGACCAAGGTGGAGAGCGCGTATGCCTCGGGCAAGGGCCTGGGCGTGTACCGGTCAGACGATGCGGGCGCGAGCTGGCAGCGGATTACGGAAGATCCGCGCCCGGCGATGAAGATTGGGGGTGGGGACCTGCCAGTGCCGGTGGTGGACCCGCAGAATCCGGACGTGGTGTACAGCACCAGCATCGTGACCTGCCGGTCGACCGATGGAGGGAAGAGCTGGACCAGTCTGCGCGGGGCGCCGGGTGGGGACGACTACCAGAACCTGTGGGTGAATCCGACGAACACGAAGATCCTGTTGCTGGTGAGCGACCAGGGCGCGGTGGTGAGCGTGAACGGCGGGGAGAGCTGGAGCTCCTGGTACAACCAGCCGACCGCGCAGCTCTACCATGTGGCGGCGACCAACACGTTTCCCTACCAGGTGTGCGCCGGGCAGCAGGAGAGTGGGTCGGTGTGCACCTCGACGCGCGGCAACGATGGCGCGATCACCTTTCGCGACTGGCACCCGGCGGGGATTATCGAGTACGGGTACGCGGCGCCTGATCCTCTGAACCCAAACATCATCTACGGGGCGGGGCGCACCGAGGTGTCGCGGTACGACATGGTCACGGGGCAGGTGCAGAATGTGACGCCGTTGCCGGTGAAGGCGGGCTACCGTGCGAACCGGACTGAGCCGATCCTGTTTTCGCCGGTAGACCCGCACACGATGTACTACGCGGCGAATCGTCTCTTCAAGACGACGGACGGGGGCGGTACGTGGCAGACGATCAGCCCGGACCTGAGCCAGGCGTCTACCGGCCAGCCGCCGTCGGTGCCGGCGCTGACCCCGGAGCAGCAGGCGGAGCAGCGGGCGGCGATCTACGCGCTGGCTGCGTCGTACAAGACGGCGCAGACGCTGTGGGCGGGCACCGACGATGGACTGGTCTGGATGACGCGGGACGGGGGCGGGCACTGGACGAGGATCACGCCGCCGGGGGTGACGCCGTGGAGCAAGATTGCGCAGATCGAGGCATCACGATTCGACGATGACACGGCGTATGTGGCGGTGAACCGGATGCGGGTGGACGACCTGCACCCGTACGCCTATCGCACCCATGACGGGGGCAGGACGTGGGTGACGATCTGCGGCGACCTGCCGGGAGATGCGCCGGTGAATGCCGTGCGGGCGGACCCGGTGCAGCCGGGGTTGCTGTATGCGGCGACGGAGCACTCGGTGTACACCTCGTTTGACGATGGGGCGCACTGGCGGCCGCTGCAATACAACCTGCCGCATACCTCGATGCGGGACCTGCTGGTGAAGGAGGACGACCTGATCGTAGCGACGCACGGGCGATCGTTCTGGGTGCTGGATGACGTGGCTCCGCTGCGAACGCTGGCCGCGGGGAGAAGGGAGACGATGCTGCTGCCGCCGGCCGCGGCATGGCGGGTGCGCCGGAGCACGAACACGGACACGCCGCTGCCGGCGGACGAGCCCGCGGGCGAGAACCCGCCGGATGGAGCGGTGATCGATTACAACCTGCCGCAGGGAGTGCGCGGCGTGACGCTCGAGATCCTGGACGGGGCGGGCCAGCTGGTGCGGCGATACACCAGCGAGGATGCCACCGCGCCGGGGGCGGAAGAGCTGCGCAGCGAGCTGATCCCGGCATACTGGCCCCTGCTGCACGGGCCGCTCGAAAAGACTGCGGGGATGCATCGCTGGGTGTGGGACCTGAGGGCGACGCCGCCGCATGCGACCGAGCGCGAGTATCCGATTGCGGCGGTGCCGCACCGCACGCCGCTGACGCCGGAGGGAACGCTGGTGCTGCCGGGAAGCTACCAGGTGAAGTTGACCGTAGATGGCAGGAGCGAGACGGCGGCGCTGGTGGTGAAGATGGACCCGCGGGTGCGGGTTTCGAAAGCGGCGCTGGAGCAGCAGCATGCGGCGCAGGTGGCGATGGCGGCAACGCTCGATGCGGTAGCCGGCGCTGCTCTGGAGGCGCACTCGGTGGAGCAGCAGGCGGCGGCGCCGGAGCATGCGGGGCTTGCAAGCGCGCTTGCGCCGATGCTGGGGCAGCTGAAGGTGCTGGTGGATGGCAGCGGCAAAGGGGCGGAGAAGCGCGCCGGCCTGGACGATCTGGCAGGCGAAGCGACGGCGCTGTATGGGCAGCTGCAGCAGGCAGATGGCGCGCCTACGGCAGCCCTGCTGACAGCGAGCGCGCACACCCGGGAGCAGGCGGCCGCGGTGCTGCCGGGGTGGATGGAGTTCAAGCAGAAGCAGCTGCCGGCGATGAACCAGTTGCTTGAGGGCGCGCACCAGTCTTCGATCGACCTGCGGCAGCAGGCTACGGAGCTGCCGGAGCATGGGGATGAGGAATGATTGCGGGTAGGATTTTTCCGGGCCGCGGCGGCCTTGGGATTCGCTGCTGCGGGCAGGCCGGCGTTGTATAATCAGGCTCGACGCGGGAGTAGCTCAATGGTAGAGTAGCGGCTTCCCAAGCCGTTGGTTGCGGGTTCAATCCCCGTCTGCCGCTCCACAGTTTTCCTCAACCCTGGTTCCTGTTTCAGCAACCTTCGCACAGGGGTCCGTATCTCAGTCGGGGACGGTGCCTAGGCGCGCCCTCTCACACAAGGAGCAAGCACATGAATGGATTGAAGTTCTGGGCCGCGTTTTCGATTGGCGTTGCGGCAGGTGCGCTGGTCGCGCTGATCTGCGCGCCGCAGGCCGGCGAAGAGACGCGCAAGCAGATTCGCCAGAAGGTGAATGACG
>DASWUY010000062.1:0-2009 GCA_036401435.1 Acidobacteriaceae bacterium
ACCGCGCCTCCACCCGCCAGCCCGCCCGCCAGTCCACCCGCCAGCCCACCCCTGCTTGAATACTCCATGACCGTGCTCAGCGACTGCCGCGTCGTCTTCCCCGCGCTCGCCCAGCCAGGCGTCCACATCACCGCCGTCTCCCTCCCGGGCGCCCAGGGCGGTGCCCTGCCCTTGGTCAACGACGAGGAAGTCTCCCTCACTGACCTGCTCGGCGGCATCACCCTCACCTGCGACGCGCGCGTCGCCCCACCTTCGCTCAGCCGCGCCGTCTGCTCGCTCTTGGTCGAGGTGCCCACGCCCCTCGGCCCCCAGGCACCAATCTCTGCCAACGGCGTACCAGACCCCTCGGGCCTCGCCTTCACCCGCCTCGTGCTCCAGGGGGCAGCGACCGTCGACGGCGCCTCCATCACCTGGAAGGCCACCTACCCGGACGCCCTCGCGCTGCTGCCCTTCCAGCTGCTTCCCCCCGGCGACCGCGGCCTCCTCGCCCGCTTCTCCCTTGACGGCAACTGCGTCTGGGCCGCCGACAACCCCTACCACTACCTCGACGGCGAATCCTACGGCTACCAGTTCCTCTTCCGCGCCCTCTCGCAGCCTCTGCGCGGCCGCGCCCTCACCACGCCCATCGCGGAACACCCCACCGCCCGCCTACCCGTTCCCGGGGAGTCGGTCTTCGCCCTCCCGGTCACAGACCGCCTCGTCAGCAGCAGCCCGCTTGCCAGCCCGACCGCCGGCCCCGTCGCCAGCCCGATTCGTGACCAGCCCACCGAGCGCTTCCCGGTGCCGCAGCCCGTCTTCGGGTTTCCCGGTCTGGGCGGCAACCCGTTCGGTTCCCGCACCACCCGCCTCCGCCTGCCCTCGGGCGATGGCCGCTCCGGCGGCACCTTCGAGACCTGGTTCTGGATCACCGCACCCCCTGCGGTCAGCTTTTCCCTTGAGGCTCCCTCCGCCCAGCTCCTGCGCGCCCCGGGCGTCTCCGAGCTGCTGCAGGATCTCCTGGTCACCGTCTCCGGCGGCGTGCCCGCAACCGCCGGCGCCCCCGTGCCCACCTACAACATCACCATCACCCTCAACCGCGCCCTCTCCACCCCGGCAAACGGCTCCTACGATGACGCACTGCTGCTCATCGACACCCCCACCACCCTCAACGTCGCCGACCTGACCAGCCCGCCGCTCCTCTTCGGCACCGACGGCTCCGGCCTCGTCTATGCCACCGGCGCCGCGCCCAACGTCTTCCGCGGACAGCCCCAGGGCGCCTCCGCCGTCCTCTTCGCCAACATCCCCATCGACGCACCCGCCCCCGGCGCCACCCGCACCCTGCGCTTTACCAACCTCCGGGCGGACCTCACCGTCAGCGCCATCCGCCGCCTCGACACCCTGACCGACACCGGCCTCGCCAGAACCGGCATCACCGGCATTACCGACACCGGCATCACGGGCATCACCGACGTCGGGTACCCCGAGCCCGTCATCGTCGAGGCCACCCTCACTGGCCTCGGCCCCACCCCGCTCGGGCCCGTCACCGTCGCCACCGCCCACAACGCGCTCGCCGCCTTTGACGCCCGGCCCACCCTGCTGGCCAGCTCTCCGCCCGCCGCTACCCCGTTCGTCGTCCGCCCCGCCCAGGTCGTCGCCAGCCCCCCTGTCCCCACCAACGTCGCGCTCAGCGCCTGCCTGGCCTTCACCGAGGCCTACGCCCGGGTCTTCCGCTCGCAATCCGGCGAGAGCGGCTACACCAACGCCGCCCTCGGCAGCATCGGCCGGGCCACCCAGGGCACCCGCCTGCGCGCCGTCTTCTCCGGCATCCCCACCGGTGTCGCCCTCTTCGCCACCATCGACGAGCTCCTCCCACCCGACACCTTCCGCGCCCTCGCGGCCCGCGCCTCTGACCTCGGCGCCAAACTCCCCACCGGCGAAACCCTGGCCACCGGCATCACCGACATCGGCCGCGCCGGCATCGGCGAGGTCACCGGCATTGGCGAGGCCGGCGGCATCACCGACACCGGCGG
>DASWUY010000063.1:0-3131 GCA_036401435.1 Acidobacteriaceae bacterium
AGTTGGCCTTGACCGCGTAGCACACCAGGTGCGGCGTGCCCGCAAACGCCTCCGTGAAGAGCGCAAAACGCTCCGCGATATGGTCTGCCGAGTAGACGTACAGAGGCGTCCCATACTCGCGCGCCAGCTTGTCCAGGCGTACCGCGCCACAGGCAAGCGAAGCCCCTGGCTTGGGATAGTGAAAGGGTCGAGCTGAATGCAAGGCGCCTCACCAAAGCACGATCAACGAACGGCCGTGCTTAGAGGTTAGCGGCAGCAGGTCGAATCTCCAAATGGTCCGCCCGCACCCCGGCGGGCGCACGGGCGGACACAAACGGGCATGACATAAGCCCCGGTCTACAACGCGATTTCGACCTTGTTTGCCACCCCATGCAGCTTCACCACCGAGTAGGTCGGGCTCTCGCCAAACACCGTTGGCGTCCCCTGTAGCGAGGTGTGCGCCTCCGACCGGATCCCGATCGTGTGAAAGCTCTGCGCAGCGCCCTCCGTCTGGTGCTGCACGGCCGGCAGCAGCAGAGAGAAGCGCAGCGTCCCCTGGTCCGGCACCTGGTGCAGGTTTACCGTGTACAGCGCGCCCACGACCGTCTTCTCAACCACCACCTGCGACCCGCTGAAGGAGAAGCTGCCTTCCGCGCCCTGGTACATCATCGCCGGCCCCGGCTGCTGGTCTTCGCCCTGCCGCAGCGGCCCGGCATGCTGCATCATCAGCGTGATCTTTGTTCTGCCCTCATGATCACTCAGCTCGAAGCGGTTATCGCCCGTTTGATAAAAGATGCCTGTCGTAGGTGAGACTGCTGTTGCAGACATAGACCCTCCTGTGGGATGCACGGCTACACATCCTACTCACTCCGGCGTCCTTCTGCGGTATCACGGATCAAACTCTATGCACTATTTTTCTGCGGGGGCGCGGAGCACCGGCCAGGCGCACTCACGCGGCCCGCGCAGGCCGCCTCACCCCTGCGCCCCGCAGAGAGATCGCCCCGAGCGCAAAGCACACCGCGGCCAGAGCCGAAAGGACTGCCGGCCCCGCCGAGAAGTAGCGCCACGCGAGCACGATCCCGGCGCACTGCACCGCGAACAGTGCCCAGGCAATCGCGCCGGCATCTGCTGCCGCACCTTCATAACCAGGCTGCCCCGCCCTGGCCGCCATGTGGCTGAGCCACCAGGCCAGCCATGCACTGAACAGCTGCGAGACGGTGATCGAAAGTCCAAAGCCCCGGTAGAAGTCTCCATAGCTGAAGGTAGCCCTGCCCGCAGGCGCGCGCACCTCATTCATGGCACGCCACACGGCCTGGCCTTCTGCTGTGGCCGGGCGAAAGGCCAGAAACCCGTAGGTGTGCCCGGCTGCAAAGAGCAGCATCAGCAGCGCAGCAACGCGGAACCACACCACAGGCCTCACGCTGCCAGCTCCGCCCGCGCCGCGAAGAGGGCCAGCACGCTGCTCCACCCTCCGTCCGAGCTAACATCCGCGCGCATCCTCGCACCCCCGCCGCCGTGGCGGGCCAGCTCGCGATGTTCCAGCTCCACCAGCGTCGTGCCATCATCCGCCGGGGTAAACCGCACCTCGACTTCGCTGCACTTGCCCAGATCAGGCTCATACTGCCACGCAGCATTGATCTGCCACGCCATTACAAACCGGTGCGGGGGCTCCCATGCCAGCACCGACGCCCAGGGACACGCCGAGCCGTCTTCCTGGTCCGTGTAGATGGCTCCGCCCGGCCTGCCCTCCACCACCACCCGCTTCATGGGCGAGCGGCCGATGTGGTGCGTCCTTGGCCACCAGCTGTCCATCTCCTCCGTGAACATGCGAAACGCCCGCCCTGCATCGGCACGCACCCGGATGCTCTTGCGTACTGGCTTCACCTCTTCCCTTCCGGCGCCGCCCGCTCCCTGGACCGGCTGCGTGACCTCAGTTTCTGCCATCGTCTGTCCCCTCCACTTTCGCTTGAAATGCTTCCAGGGCATCTCCCCAGAAGGTGTCAAAGTACTCGCGCAGCGACGCAAAGCCGCGCGGGTCGATGCGATAGATCCTCCGCGTGCCGACTGCCTCGTCGCACACCAGCCTGGCCTGCTTCAGGACTCGCAGGTGCTGCGAAACAGCCGGCCGGCTTACGGGCAACCCCCGCGCCAGCTCGCCGACCGGCAAGGGCCCAGAGCGAAGCTTCTGCACAAGCGCTCGCCTGGTCAGGTCACCCAAGGCGTCCAGCTGACTTTCTTGGTAAGCTTTCACTTACGGTAAGCTACGGCTTACGCAAGCAGCTGTCAAGCGCTCCCGTCGCGGGCATTAGCTGCCGCTCCATGCACAAGGGCTCTTCAGGGAAAGATGGATCGACAGAACTGCAGGAGGATCGCCGCAGTCGCAGCCGGCTGCTCCATCGCAGCATAGTGCCCCGCCTGCGCCAGCACGTGGAACTCGCTCGCACTCCCGGCCTGCTCCAGCAACGCATGCAGCGCCTGCAGGTCCTCCGGCGTGCTGCTGCCATCCTGCTCGCCGGCAATTACACAGCTGGGCGCGGTCATCGTCCGAGCGGTTTCCCGCGAGTCGGGGCGCGCGGCAAGCCCTCTCTGGACCGCCTGGATCGCCTCCGGCCGCACCTGCTCCATCATGGAGCGCACCTCAGACACACGTTGCGGCTGCTCCCGCTGCGTCTCTTTGCTCAGCAGCGTGCCCAGCATGGTCTCGACGAACTCCGGGGCCGGGCTCGCCAACCCCTCGGCCCGCCGCGCCTCATGTATTCCGATCCACTGCTGCCGCCGTGCGCGCTCGACCTCGTTGTCGGCCTGCGGTTTGCTCGAACAGAAGACCAGCCCTGCCATCCGCTCCGGAGCCCGGCGCCACAACTCGTAGAGCGTGTAGCCGCCAATCGAGCAGCCGGCGAAGACCGCCCGCTCCACCCCCAGCGTGTCCAAGAGCGCGAGTGCGTCCTCGGCCAGTTGCACCATCGTCAGCCCCTGGTCTGACGCTGCAGCACCAAGCGGCGAGCGACCGTGCCCGCGCAGGTCGGGAATCACCAGCCGGTACCCTGCCAGCCCCCGCGCGACCGGTTCCCAGAAGCCACTCCCCAGCGGCGTGGGATGCAGCAGGACCACGGGCAGACGATCCCCTGCCTCAGGCTCTGTCACCTGCGCGT
>DASWUY010000064.1:0-3881 GCA_036401435.1 Acidobacteriaceae bacterium
TCGCTTGGCTCAGGAGGACGTGCTGGAGGGTTGGGCGTGATGGTATGGCAAGGATGAGGAATCAGGAAGAACGATGGTAGAGGAAGCGGCTGAGGGGATGACGAACGAGCGGGTCGTGGGGATTGATCTGGGGACGACGAACTCGCTGGTGGCGTTTATGCAGGGCGAGCAGCCGGTGGTGATTCCTGGCGAGGACGGGGTGAACCTGGTGCCGTCGGTGGTGGCGTTTCCGGCGGGCGGCGAAGGGGCGCGGCGCGTGGTGGTGGGGAATGCGGCGCGGCCGTTCCTGGCGTCGCAGCCGGAGCGGGTGGTGTATTCCGCCAAGCGGTTGATGGGGCGCGGGCTTGAGGATGTTGCGGATGAGTTGAAGTTGTTTCCCTTTCGGCTGGCCAAGGATGTTGCGCCGGGCGAGGTGTTGCGGCTGCAGATAGGGCAAGCCCAGGTGACGCCGCCGGAGATTGGCGCCCAGGTGCTGCGGCAGTTGAAGCGGAACGCGGAGCGGTACTTTGGCGCGGCGGTGACGAAGGCGGTGATCACGGTGCCCGCCTACTTCAACGACGCGCAGCGGCAGGCGACCAAGGATGCGGGGCGGATGGCGGGTCTGGAGGTGCTGCGGCTGGTGAACGAGCCTACGGCGGCGGCGCTGGCCTATGGGCTGGACCGACGCAAGGAAGGCCTGGTTGCGGTGTATGACTTTGGCGGCGGGACGTTCGATATCTCGATCCTGCGGCTGGAGGACGGGATCTTCGAGGTGGTCGCGACCCATGGGGATACGCACCTGGGCGGCGACGACATCGACAACCTGCTGATCGCGATTGCGCTTGAGGATATTGCCGGCGAGACAGGCACGGACGTGCGCGGGCATGGGGAAGCCGTGCAGGCGGTGCGCAAGGCGGTCATTGACGCAAAGATCGCGCTCTCGTCGGCAGAGACGGCGCGGCTGAGTGTGGAGCTGCCTGGTGGAAGGAGCTACCACCGGGAGCTGAGGCGGGAGCAGTTTGAGCAGCTGATAGCGCCGGTGGTGGAACGCACGCTGGACTCGGTGCGGCAGGCGCTGGCGGACGCCTCGGTGGAGGTGGCCTCGATCGAGGAAGTGGTGATGGTGGGCGGGTCTACCAGGATTCCGCTCGTGCAGCGGCGGGTGGCTGAGCTGTTTGGGCTGGAGGCGCGTGGGCGGGTGCTGCACACGGAGTTGAACCCGGATGAAGTGGTGGCGCTGGGGGCGGCGGTGCAGGCGCATATCCTAGCCGGCGGCTCGGCGGCGACGGAGAACATGCTGCTGCTGGATGTGACGCCGCTGTCGCTTGGGATCGAGGCACTCGGGGGCGTGGTGGCGAAGATCATTCACCGCAACTCGACGATTCCGGCGTCGGAGACAGAGCACTTTACCACCGGCGTAGATGGGCAGCTGAACGTGGCGATCCACGTGGTGCAGGGGGAGCGGGAGCTGGCCAGGGATTGCCGGTCGCTGGCGCGGTTTGATCTGAAGGGGATACCGCCGATGGCGGCCGGGCTGCCGCGGATCGAGGTGCGGTTCCTGATCGACGCGAACGGGATCCTGCAGGTGTCGGCGCGGGAGCAGCGGTCAGGGCGCGAGGCGCAGGTGGAGGTGAAGCCGACCTACGGGCTCACCGATGAGCAGGTGGAGACGATGATTCTGGATTCGTTTGACAACGCGGAGGCGGACTTCGCGGTGCGGCAACGGATCGAGGCGAAGAACGAGGCGGAGACGATCCTGGCGGCGGTGAGCAAGGCGCATGAGCATGCGGCGTGGGCGCTGTTGACGTTTGAGGAGCAGACCGAGATCGGGCTGCTGGCGGCGGAGTTGCGGGTGCTGATCGACGGCGAGGACCGGCAGGCGATCGAGGCGGGGACCGAGGCGCTGGACCGGGCGACGCGGCGGGTTGCCGAGCTGATGATGGACTCAGCGGTAACGAGCGCGCTGGGCGGGGAGACGATGGCGTCGGCTGGGGAGAAGCTGGGCGAGGGGCCGACGGCTCCTCATCCGTTTGCCCGGGCGGAGATGGAGTAGCCCGGCGGCGATAGGCGGCTGGCGAGGGAGTCAGCGGCGAGAGCGGCGATTGGTAACAGGCACGGGCACATTCAGGATGCGGGATGAGAGAGAAGCGATGAGCGAGACAGCAGAGAAGATCGGGTCAGAGATAGATCTAAGCGAGCCGCCGGCGGCAGACATGGTGCGCGTCACCTTTCTGCCTGAGGGCAGGACGGTGGAGTTTGCCTACGGCACGCTGCCCTATGACCATCATGGCAAGCCGATGGCGTTCCTGGACGTGGCGGAGAACTATAACGTCTTTCTGGACCATGCCTGCGGCGGGGTGTGTGCGTGCACCACCTGCCACGTGTATGTGAAGCAGGGAGCGGAGTCCTTGAGCGAGGCGGATGAGCAGGAGCTGGACCGGCTGGACCTGGCGCCGGGGCTGCAGCTGAATTCGCGGCTGGGGTGCCAGGCGATTATCACCGGGCCGGGCTCGTACACGGTCGAGATACCGAACTGGAACCGGAACTATGTGTCAGAGGGCAAGCCGCTGACGCTGGCCGAGAACAAGTAGGGGGAGGCAGGGCCATGGCGCAGGAGATCACATGGCTGGATGCGGAGGAGATCGGCATCCGGCTGCAGGAGAAGTACCCGGAGGTGGATCCGCTGATGGTCCGGTTCACCGAGCTGCACGCGTTCGTGACCGGGCTGGAGGGGTTTGCGGACGACCCGGCGAAGTCGAACGAGTCAAAGCTGGAGGCGATCCAGATGGCCTGGCACGAGGAGCATGAGGACGCGAGCAGCAGCTAGGGGCCGCGCTGTGAGGTCAGGAGAGGGTGAAGGCGGCGGGGAAGTGTTCGCAGTCGGCGCCATGCCTTGCGCTGTTTCCCGCCGCGCCGTCGAGGTAGACGGAGAGGATGTCGAAGCGGCAAAGGGTGCCGTCAGGCTGGTGCCTGAGGTAGTGAGCGGCAAGCCGGCGCAGGGTACGGCGCTTGTGGTCGTCCACCGCTGCTTCGGCGGTGGCGAGGCCGCGCGTAGTGCGCGTCTTTACTTCGACAAAGCAGAGGATGTCGCCATCCCAGGCGATGAGGTCGATGTCGCCGCGCATTTTGGGTGACTGCCAGTCGCGGGCGACGACGGTGTAGCCGCGGCGACGCAGGTAGAAGAAGGCGGCGAGCTCACCGCGGCGGCCGGTCTCAAGGTGTTCCGGCCGCGCGGGAGGATGGGTGTGGGGCAGGCGATCGAGCGAGCGGATGACCGTCTGGAGCACGCCGGCGCGCAGGGTGGCCAAGCTCATGGGGGTCCAGTGTAGCGCCCCGGGACCCCGGGGGCCGAGCCTGGCAGAGGGGCGCTGGGTACCCTGGTACCGGTGCTAGGAAGCGGCCTGGACCTTCTTCTCCTGATAGTGCTGGATGTGGTCGTAGACGTGGTCGGGGAAGGTGAGGTCCTTGTAGACGTTGCAGGCGTCGGGATCTTCCGAGTTGGGGCAGATGACGAACTCCTGCTCCTTTTGCCAGGCGAGGATGCGGTCGCGCTTGGGCGGATTGTAGTCCTTGCCTTCGACCTGCTTGAGGAGCAGGACGGCCTGCTCGTTCGAGAAGTCCGCGTCCTTCTCGAGGAGCTCGCAGACCTCTTCCGGGGAGAGGAAGTGGCGGGCGACCATGGCGAAGACGAGCCTGCCGTAGTGTCCGATGTCCTTGCCCTGTTCGAGGGACTCGATGAGGTGGGCCATCATCGCGCTTTTCTTGAGTTCTTCCATGGGGTAAGCGGTCTCCTTCGTTTTCGCCTTCTGTTCTCTTCTGTATGGATGCGGGCAGGCAGCGGGGGCGTTGGTTGGAGAAGGAAGAAAGGCCCGCCGAAGCGGGCCTTTGTGCGTGATGGGATG
>DASWUY010000065.1:0-4266 GCA_036401435.1 Acidobacteriaceae bacterium
CTTTTCTGTCTCCCCGATGTACTTGCTGACGACGCTGGAGAGGTCGATGCGGTAGAGGTCGAGGTGGAGGGAGGTGGCGAGCACCTCGGCAGCCATGGTTTTGCCGGTGCCGGAGGAGCCGGCGAACATGGCGCTGACGCCGAGGCCGCGGGCAGAGCGGCTGCCGAAGCCCCACTCGCGATAGACGGTACCGCGCTGGGCGACCTGGGCGGCGATCTCGCGAAGGATCTGGAGGGTGGCGTCGGGCAGAACGAGATCGTCCCAGGAGGCGAGCGAGTCGATGCGCTGCGCCAGATCATCGAGGCGGGGGCGGGCCTGGGCGCAGGTGGCGTTCCAGAGGTGCGTCTGGAGCGGCGCGTCGTCGGGCTGCGCGGAGGAGGAGGCGGTGGTAAGGGCGCGGCGTGCGGCGCCTTCGATGCCGGCGGCCGAGAGGTTGAACTGCGATACGAGGCGGTGGAGGCTTCCGTTAAGGGTGGCGGCCTGGGGCCCGAGCGCGGTGGTCCAGACCTGGTGCTGTTCGTCCGAGGAGGGCTTGGCTGTCTCAAGCCAGACCGCAGGCCGGCGGAGCGGACGCCAGACCTCGCGTGCGCCCATGATAACGATCCCAGGCAGCAGCTCGGCCAGACGCGAGACCTGGGCGGCGGCCTTGCTGTCGCCGCGGTCGAGCGGTTCGGTCTCCACGTAGAGGGCGCAGCCGGCGAGGGCGGTTTCGCGCTCCCAGTGGCGGAGGAAGCTGTAGAGGTCGTCACTGCTTTGCGGGACGTGTTCGGCGTCAAGCGCGTAGAGGGCGAGCGACAGGGTGGCGCAGGCGGCGGCGGCGATGGCCTGCCGGGTGGCGGGGTCGGAGCCGAAGAGGTGGACGAGCGGGACGGCTGGCTGCGCGGCAGCAGAAAACGGCTGGTGGCGGATGGAGGCCGCCACCTGGACGGCGACCGCCTGGTGCGAGGGCACGAGGGCGATGACGGCGACCGGCTCAAGGAGAGAGGCGAGCCGCTCGTCGAGGTAGTGGATGCCGGTGAGGGCATGGAGCACGCGCTCGGCAATCCGCAGAGGCGCGGAGAGCAGCGGGGTGGCGGGCTGCTGGACCTCGACGAGGCGCCAGCGGCGGAGCGGGGCTGCAGGAGGGAGCGCGCTCCAGTGCGGGTCGGGCAGGGTAGCGAGCGCGAGGCTGAAGGTGGGGTAGGTGCGGGAGGGATCGCGGTGGGCGCGGGCGCAGGCTTCGGCAAAGCTGGAGTCGAGCTCGACGCCTGCGCAGAGGAGCAGGAGGTCGCGCTCGAAGGGCGAGAGCGCGAAGGCGTGGCAGATGCGGTCGAGGGCGGCGGGTGGATTGAGGGCTTCGTCGGGCGCGGTGGGCTGATCAGGGCTCGGTGCGGGGGGCTCAAGGCGCTGGCGGATGGTGGCGATGGCGGCCATGAGCGCGCGCTGGTTCTCCTCGGCCCAGGTGGGGGGCAGGGGCCCGGTCGAGGAGGCGCTGGCTGGGGCCGTTTCGTGGCTCATCCTAGGCCTCCAGGTCCATGGAGTGGGAGGTGTGGCCATCGATGGTCGCGGAGAGGGTGTGGGAGCCGGGGAGCAGGGGCAGGCTGAGGTTGCAGACGAGTTGAGCCGGGTCGGTGTTGGGGGCGAGCTGGTGGGTCTGGCCGTCCATCAGGATGCGGATGTCGGTGCCGTTGAGCCGGGCCCCGTCGAGCGTGAGGGTGGCGCCGCCCGGTGCGTTGGCGGCGAGCGTGGCCGTGTCGATGCGCGGAAGGATCTCGAGGGTTTGCGCGTTGGAGACGCTCTGGGCGGTGTCGCCGAGGACGACCCGCAGGGTGTAGAGGCCGTTGGCGAGCGAGGCAGGCAGGGTGAGGGTGGCGGCGGTGTCAGTGCTGCCGGGGTTGAAGGGCACGGGGGCAGCCGGGGCGCTGGCGCCATCGAAGCGGAGGCCGCGGGCGGCGGTGGTGAAGCCGCTGCCGGTGAGGGTGAGGGTCTGGGTGCCGGGCGACCCGCTGCGCTGCGGGAGGATGCGGGCCAGCCACGGGGTGACTTCAAAGGGGAGCGCCGGGCTGGTCTTGCCATTGAGAGTGGCGGTCACGGCGGCCAGGGGACCGGCGCTGAGGTCGACGGGCAGGGTGACGGCTACCGCGGTGGCGGTAGCGGGGGGCGCGGCGGCGGGGGCGACGGACTGGCCGCCGATGGCGACGGCGAGAGGGCGACCAGGGTAGCTGAAGCCTTCGCCGCCCAGCAGCAGGGTGTTGGCCTGAATGGCGCCGGAGGCGTTGACAAACGCCAGCGGGCCGGCCGGGGGGGTAAGCGTTTCGACCACAGGGGGGCCGAAGGTGGAGACGGAGAGGTTCACGGCGGCGACGGGGGCGCCGGGGGCCGGGGTGGGCGCGGTGGGCAGTATTTCGACCAGCGAGACCTCGTAGGCGACGGAGAGGCGGTAGGGCTGGTTGATGGTGGCCCAGATCTTCGAGAGCTCTTCGAGCGAGGTGGGTAGCAGCACGACCTTGAGCTGCTCGTAGCTGTTGAGGATGTCCGGGGGAAAGACGGCGTCGGCGTCAAAGCCGGGCGTGGCGTTGAGCGAGCCGGAAGCAGGCAGGACGGGCAGGTGAATGGCGTTGAGGACCGGGTTCTCGTAGAGGGTGCTCATGGCGATACCGAGCATGGTGTGAGCATCATCTCCCTCGTTCACGGTGGCCTCGGCAGGCGGGGCGCCGAGCGGGGTGAGGAGGTAGAAGAGCTGCAGGCCCAGGGGCGGGCGGCCAGAGGGCGCGGTGGTGCGATCGCCGGGCCAGGGCTGGTTGCGGGTGTAGGGGCTCTCGAGAACGCGGTAGAGGTAGAGGTTGACGCCGGAGACCTCGGGCAGGCTGTCGCCAGGGGGCAGGAGCGTGACGACCGCGCCCTGGCTCATGCGAACGATCTGGCTGTAGAGCAGCATGCGCAGCCCCTGCGTGACCCGGTTGATGGCGATGTAGCTCATGGGCGCTCACACACGGAGGGGGAAGCGCCCGAGGAAGCTGGTTTCAAGGCTGCCCAGGGGCGCGAGCGGGGCAGCGGGGGCGGGAGGGAGGATGGGGGGTGCGGGGTTGTTGAGCTGAACCTCGATGCGGCCGATGTGGATGCGGCTCTGGCGGGCCGCGTGTGGGGGAGGGGTGGTGCGTGCGGCAGCATCCGGCGGCCTGGCGGGCGGCTGCGGGGTTGCTGCCGGGGCGGGCAGGGTGGCCAGGGGCTCGCGCGGAGGCGCAGGGCTGAGGGTGGCGGAGTGTGCGGCGGAGCTGGCCGCGGGGGCGGCGGAGGGGTGGCCCGGTGCGGGGTGATCTGGGGCGGGGACGGGGTCGGTGGAGCGGGGCCCTCGCGAGACAAGCGTGGGGGCAGCGGGGGTTGTGGCGAGGCCGGGTGGCGGCAAGGGGAGACGTGCGGGGCGCAACTCTCTTGGCGCGCGGATGGCGGAGGGGTTGCGGCCGGGAACCGCTGGCGTGCCTGCTGCGTGTGGCAGAGGAACAGGCGCGGGAGACTGCGGCTTGAGGGAGGAGGGGACCGGCGGTGCGGCGAGTCGTTCTTCTTGCAGGGCGTGTTCAGGCAGGGCGTGCCGCTCCGTCTCGGATGGGGGCAGATGCGGTTCTTGAGGGCGCGGTAAGGGCCGGGCAGCGAAGTCCGGGGCGCGGGAAGCTTCTGCCGCTGGAGGCTCAGGTGCGTCGGGGGCATGAGGGTGCGACGAGGAAGCCTCGATGGCAGGGGATGCGGGCTGAGGCGGGGTCCGGGGCGGCGTCACGATCTGGGTCGGGATTTTGGCCGGAGTCTGGGCCGCGGTGGCGGGCTGTGGAGGGTGGGTGCGGGTGGACTCGGCAGGCGATGGGCGAGGGCTGGACGCCGGCGGGGCGCTGGGATCGGCAGCGGGCCAGGGAGAGGCAGGGGTCAGGGTCGTTGGGGTGTCCAAGGGGGCGCGGGCCCAGCGGGGGGCCTGGGGCAGCAGCGGAGGAGCGGAGGGCGCCTTGCGCAGGGAGGAGGAGAGCTGGGCGCTGGAGGCGGCGACGCGCTGGAGATAGTTGAGCGGCATGGGGGCTATGCCTCGCCGGCCGCGGCGTGGAGCAGCGCCAGGTAGCTGCGGCGGCGGTCGCGGACCAGGCCGAGGATTTCGGCTTCGCCCCAGTGATAGTGGAGGGCGAGGGCGTGGACTTCGTTGAGGAGTTGGCGGCCGCTGAGGCGCATTTCCTCGAAGAAGAAGGCAGTCGTGTCAAAGGGGAGAAGAAAGGCGTGGTCGCAGACGGGGCAGACGAGCTCGAGCTC
>DASWUY010000066.1:0-2102 GCA_036401435.1 Acidobacteriaceae bacterium
CAGGATTTGCAAAGAAAAGCTCTGTCGCTTGGCATCCTGGGCGCTATCGTGATGCGCGGGCTGTTCATCCTCGCCGGCATCGAACTAATCAAGCGGTTCGCCTGGATCCAGTACTTCTTCGGTTTGCTCCTGGTAATTGCCGCGATCCGCCTGCTGCGGGGAAAGAAAAAGACCGGCGCCGCGCCTGCGCCAGCCAAATGGATAACCCAATGGACCGGTCGCTGGCCCAACAACCCGAGGGCGACTTTCCTGGTGGCGGTCGTCGCTATCGAGTTGGTCGACCTGGTGTTCGCCATCGATTCCGTGCCCGCCGTGCTCGCCATCTCTCACCATCCTTTCGTGGTTTACACATCGAATATCTTCGCCATCCTGGGACTGCGGGCGATTTATTTCCTGCTCGCCAGCCTGCTGGACCGATTGAAATTTCTTCACCTTGGGCTGGGCGCGATTCTGGGGTTTGTCGGCTTAAAGATGCTGACCGCCGAATGGATCAGGGTGCCGGTCGCGATTTCGCTCAGCTTCATCGTGTTCGTAGTGCTGACGGCTACGGTTGCGTCCCTGCTCTCACCCACTCCGCGGCCCTCCTGAGGACTGCGATACGATGGAGTAAGCCGTGCGCAAGATTTCCGTCACGACCAAGTTCGGGCAGTACACCGTTTCCGTGGGAAGCGGCATTCTGGACCCCCTATCGAAGCGTATGCCGGCACTGACCGGCGACCCTCGCAAGCTCATCTTTGTTCTCACCTCACCCGGCATCTGGGCGCTTTGGGGGAGGCGCCTGCAGGCATCGCTCGCACCTCGGGAACCCATCGTGCTCTTTCTGCCGGCGGGCGAGCGCTACAAACGCCTCAGCCACGTGGAACGGCTGACCACCGAGATGACCCAGGCGGGGGCGGACCGTTCCTCGCTGCTGATCGCCTTCGGCGGAGGCGTCACCGGAGATGTAGGCGGCTTTGTCAGCGCGATCTACATGCGCGGAATCGACTACATCCAGGTCCCGACAACCCTGCTTTCCCAGGTCGATTCCTCCGTAGGAGGAAAGACCGGGGTCAACCTGCAAACCGGCAAGAATCTGGTTGGCTGTTTCTACCCTCCGCAAGAGGTGGTTGCGGATATCGAACTGCTCCGCACCCTTCCGCAACGGGAGCTGCGTGCGGGAATCTACGAAAGCATCAAGGCGGGGCTGATCCACGATTGGGCGCTCTTCCGCTTCATCGAAAGTCATCGCGAAGCCATCGACCGGGGTGATCCTGTCTCGCTCGAGAAGATGGTCGCTGCTTCTATTCGCATCAAGGCCGAGGTAGTCGGTCTGGATGAGCGCGAGCTCGGCGTGCGCATGATCCTCAACTTCGGCCACACCCTGGGTCACGCCATCGAGGCGGCCAGCGGGTACCGGGCCTTGCTGCATGGCGAAGCCATCGCCTGGGGCATGCTCGCGGCGCTGCACATAAGCCGCCGGCGAAGCCTGGTGCCGGCAGAGGCTGCCCATCGCATCGAGGTCCTGATTCGCTACTTCCAGCCCCCTGCGTTGCCCTCGGTCAGCTCCAAACGTCTGTTGCAGGCCGCGTCCGGGGACAAGAAAAACCGCGCCGGGGTGCGCCGCTTCATCCTGCTCCAGGGCCTGGGCAACGCAGTGGTGGCCGAGGACGTGACCGACGCCGAGGTGCTGGCGGCCATCGAGTCCATCCGCCGCCTCTCCGGAAGCAAAAAGTAACCGTGGCGGCGCCAGGAGCTCAACCAGAGGGGACCGGGGACGAAGCCAGTGCGGCTGCTGCCGTCCGGTCCATGTTCGACCAGATCGCCCCCCGCTACGATCTGCTGAACCATATGCTCTCCTGCAACATCGACCGCGTCTGGTGGCGGCGCGCAGCCCGCAGCTTTCGCCAGGTGCTGGCTCGCCCTGACGCTCTGATTCTGGACCTGTGCTGCGGGACCGGAGACATGACGCTGGCTCTGCTGCGGCTGCGGCCGAAGGATGGGCAACCTGTGCTGGCTGCCGACTTTGCCCACCAGATGCTACTGCGCGGGGCAGCGAAGTTCACCCCCAGGGGAGCCATCGCGCTCGAAGCGGACGCGCTCCATCTTCCTCTCCCTGCCGGATC
>DASWUY010000067.1:0-3943 GCA_036401435.1 Acidobacteriaceae bacterium
GGAGCGCATAGCAAGAGTCTACATCCGCACCAAGCCGCGGCCCGGGGGGCTGCACAAGCCCGAGCCGTGCCCGCTTGACCGGGGAAAACGCGCCTGCAGGGATTCCGATTGCCGTTGAGGACCATCAGACGTAAGGTAGGGGAAAAATCAAGGGTCGGCAGGTGGATGGACCGCCGGCAGGAACAGGGGCAACAGTGAACCAGAAGCTGCGTCAACTGGTCCAGCAATTGGGCGAGGCCATTCATGAGAGCGTTTCCGAGTCCGAGCAGATCGCCGGCGTCGTTCAGGACATCCGCAAGCACGGCTTTGACGTCCTCCTCATGCTCGAAGCCACCATCGGCCTGAACGAGGTAGAGGAACAGCCGCTGCAGCCCGCGCTAGGCGACGGAGAAGAAGAGGGTGCGCCCTTTACCGCGCAGGATGTAAGCTTTCTCCGTTCGCTGCGCATCGCAATCGAGGGCGATTCAGGCGAGACCGAGATGGAGCCCGGCGGCCCCTCGCAGTAGAGGGGCATGCAGCCGGGGAGTCGGAACTCCCATCTCGCTCATGGACCACCTTCGCAGGAACTCTGGCGCGGAGAAACAGGACGAGGCTCAGAAGGGACCATGAAGGACACACTGGGTGTATTGCTGGCAGGCGGGGCGGGCGAGCGTCTCTTTCCTCTAACGCGTGACAGGGCCAAGCCCGCAGTTCCCTTTGGCGGCCACTACCGCATCATCGACATCACGCTCTCCAACTGCATCAACTCCGACCTGCGGCGGGTCTACATCCTCACCCAGTACAAGGCCCTCTCGCTCAATCGCCACATCCGCGAGGGCTGGTCAGGCTCGGTCGCGCAGGAGCTCGGTGAGTTCATCGAGATCCTGCCCCCCATGCAGCGGGTGGGCAAGAACTGGTACATGGGCACCGCCGACGCCGTCTACCAGAACATCTACTCCATCGGCGCCGAGCAGCCCCGCCACGTCCTCATCCTCTCCGGCGACCACATCTACAAGATGGACTACGGCAAGATGCTGCAGCAGCATCGCGACTCCGGCGCCGACGTCACCCTCGCTACCCTGCCCATCAACCCCGCCGAGTGCAAGAGCTTCGGCATCGTCGATGTCGCCCGCAACGGCGAGGTGGTGGGCTTCCTCGAGAAGCCCAAGACCACCAACCTGCGCTCGCCCTTCAACCCCAGCATGGTCGATGCCTCCATGGGCATCTACATCTTCAACACCGACGTCATGCTGCCCGCGCTCATGCGCGATGCCGAGGATTCCAACTCCAAGCACGACTTCGGCTACAACATCCTGCCCGACCTGCTCGGCAAGTACAAGATGATGGCCTTCAACTTCGTCGACGAAAACAAGCAGGAAGCCCTCTACTGGCGCGACGTCGGAACCCTCGACGCCTACTACGACGCGAACATGGATGTGGCCTCCGTCTCGCCTGTCTTTAACCTCTATGACCGGGCCTGGCCCATGCGCACCCGCGTGCGCCAGTACCCGCCCGCCAAGTTCGTCTTTGGCGAGTCGGGCAGGACCGGCATGGCCATCAACTCCGTCATCTCCGGCGGCTCCATCATCTCCGGCTCCTGTGTCCGGAACAGCGTCTTCTCGCAGGACGTGCGGGTCAACTCCTACTGCGAGATCGAAGGTTCCATCGTCTTCTCGCACGTCAACATCGGGCGCCACTGCAAGATCCGTCGCGCCATCATCGATCGCGACGTTCACATCGCCGAGGGTACCGTCATCGGCTACGACTCCGCCGAGGACAAGAAGAACTACTTTGTCACCGAGTCAGGCCTGACCGTCGTCACCCGCGACCATTCCCTCTATGAGACCGCAGTGGCACCGGAGTTTCTGGGCGAGCAGAGCTGAGCCCCAGCACTCCGGTACCCCGCCCGCCAGCCTACCCGCTGAGCACAACCCGCCTCCGTTACGTCTGATACTGGTACACACGCCGCGTCCTCTCCTTGCAGTCAAGGCCGGGCGGGGTATCATGGCCAGCAGCAAAAAGGACGCAGCATGAGCGGTTCGGGCAAGAGTGGAAGCACCACGACGGGCACAGCGCAGTCTGAGGGTTCGCTCCCCTGCGCGCCAGGCCAACCCAGACGAGCCCCGGCCCGCAGCCGCCTAGCCGGCGCCGCCAGCGGGCTGCCCCTGGTATCCCTGCTGCTGCTGACCGGCTGCGGCAACTTCTTTGACCTGCCGAAAGGCACCGGCGGCGGGGGCGGCACCACCCCCAGCGGCGACTACCTCTACGTCGCCAATGCGAACCCCTCCCTCAACACCATCGCTGGCCTCTCGCTCTCCGCCGGAGCGCTGAGCGCCACCACCAACTCACCCTACCTGCTCGGCGCCACACCCACGGCGCTGGCCCTTACCCCCGACAACACCCTGCTCTACGCGGCCAGCACCCTGGGCGGCGTGTTCGTCTACACCGCGTCCAGCGGGGGAGCGTTAACGCTCGGCAACGGGGGCGGAGCCGTCGCCGGGGTCACGGCGCAGTCCCTCGTCGTCGATCCCACCGGCGCCTGGCTGCTCGCGCTCCAGGGCCAGGCCACCGCCGCCGGGCCTGTGCTGACTGTCTTTGCCATCACCCCCGGCACCGGCAAGCTCACCACCCAGGCATCCATCGGGCTCGACGCCGGAACCGCCGGGCAGCTGCTCCTCGCGCCCAACACCACCGGCACCAACTTCCTCTATGCCATGCTCGGCACCGGCGGTATCGACGTGCTGAGTTTCGACACAACCACCGGATCGGCGACCAAGCTGGCCCTGCACTACGGCCCCCTCGGCACCAACGGCTACTCGGACAACCGCGCCGCCTCAAACCCCGCCGGGACCCGGCTCTTCGTGGCCGAGACCGGCACCAACGGCGTCCGCAGCTTCAGCATCGGTACCGACGGTTCTTTGAAGACACTCACCGGTTCTCCCACCGCACAGGGCACCGGCGGTAGCGCGCTGCTGGTCGACGCCACCGGCTCCTTCCTCTACTCGGCCGACAGCGCCAAGAGCACCATTAACGCCTTTTCCATCTCGACCACAGGCGTGCTCGCGCTGCTCGCGACCGCCAGCTACACCACCGGCACCAGCCCCACAGACATGGTGGAAGACAGCAGCGGCGGGTACCTGGCCGTGGCCTGCGCCGGCGGCACGCCCGACCTCGATGTCTTCCCCATCACCGCCTCCGGGGCCCTCGGGGCGCCGGTGATCGCAACTACCGGCACAAGCAGCCCCGCCGTTGCCTACGCCATCGCCGCCTCGCACTGAGAGCGGCGAGCGCGCAAACGTCCCAATGCTATGCTGAGGCTTCCGGAACTTTCCGCATAGCGTGCGTATGACACTGTTCCGCCTGCAGGGCTCCTCGCTCCGCACCCTCTTTCTGACAGTCTGCGCGGCGGGGCTCCTGTTCCCCTTGGCCGGGTGCAGCCGCATCCGCGGACACGGCTCCACACAGTATGTCTACGTGGTCTCCCGAGGGACCTTCCTCCGGGACCGCGTCGCCGCTGTCTCCAACAAGGTGGCTGACGTCCACAACGCAGAGCGGCTCACCCTTTTGCAGCGTGAGCGCCGCTTCCTCCAGGTCAGGACCAGCGCAGGCAAGGTAGGCTGGCTCGAGGAGCACGCGGTGGTCGACCAGCCCACCTACGACCGCTTTGAATCGCTCAAAACGCAACACACCGGCGATCCCGTAGTCGCCACCGCGATCTTGCGTGATGAGCTCTTCCTCCACCTCGCCGCCGGCCGCAAGACCGACCACCTCTTCCTCCTGCCGGAGAACGACAAGCTGGAGCTGCTGGTGCGCGCCTCCGTGCCCAAACCGCTGCCCCCCCAGGGCCTGCCTGCCCCCAAGCCCGCCGTGCGCAAGCGGCCGCTACCCCGCCCCGGCAAGCCCGAGAAGCGCGTCCCCAGCGGGTCAACCATCTGGGCCGCCGCCCCCACCCACCCCGACAAGT
>DASWUY010000068.1:0-9191 GCA_036401435.1 Acidobacteriaceae bacterium
GAATACCACAACCGCGAGCCGAAGACGGGCACCGTTGCCACTCGAAAGGAGCTGGTATGAGCCACCTCCTCACCCCCGCGCAGGCTGTTCTCTCCCGCCAGGTCGCCCCCTGCCCGGGGCTGCTCACCGCCCCGCGCCTTACGCCGCAACCCCGGCGTCGCCACGCATCCCCTGCGCCCTTTCGCCTGCTCTGGGCCGAGCTGCTGGCCTTCGCCCTCTTCGCCCTTTTTGCCCTCTTCACCGGCTGCAAGGTCGGCCCCAACTACCAGCGGCCGGTCGTCCAAACGCCCGGCGCCTACCGCGGCGGGGCCGCTCCTGACATCGCTCCCCAGACCACCCGGGAGTCGCTCGGCGACCGGCAGTGGGCCGCCGTCTTCCGCGACCCCGTCCTCCAGAAGCTCATCGAAGAAGCCCTGCGCAACAACTACGACGTCCAGATCGCCGCCCGCCGCGTCCTTGAGCAGGAGGCCCAGGTCGGCATCGCCCGCGCCAGCCAGTACCCCACGCTCACCGCCGGCGCCAGCTATGACGCCATCGGCATCCCCAGCGGCCTGCTCTCCAGCCTCAACAGCAACAACAACAACGGTTCCAGTGGCAACGGCGGCAACAGCAACCAAAAGAACACGCCCAGCCACTACTACTCCGGCGGCCTGACCAGCTCGGCTGCGTGGAACCTCGACTTCTGGGGCCAGTACCGGCGCCAGTCTGAGGCCGCCCGCGCCCAGCTCCTCTCCACCGAGTGGGGACGCCAGACCACCCGCGCCACCGTCGTCATGGAAGTCGCCACCGGCTACCTCCAGCTCCGCGCCCTCGACGCCCAGCTCGCTATCACCCACGACACCATCCAGGCGCGGGAACAGGGGCTCAAGCTCACCCAGACCCTCGAAGAGGGCGGCGCCAACTCGCTCGCCGACGTCCGCCAGGCCGAGGAGCTGCTCTACAGCGCCCGCGCCGAGGTCCCCACGCTCGAGCAGCAGATCGCCCAGCAGGAGAACGCGCTCAGCCTCCTGCTCGGCCGCAGCCCCGGACCCATCGAGCGTGGCGCACCCACCAACGCCGTCGCCATCGCCGATCAGGCGCACCCCCAGCCGGTGCCCGCTGGCCTGCCCTCGCAGCTCCTTGAGCGCCGCCCCGACGTGCGCGCCGCCGAGGCCAACCTCATGCAGGCCAATGCCGAGATCGGCGTCGCCCGCGCCCAGTTCTTCCCCGCCGTCTCCCTCTCCGGCACCGGCGGCACCTCCTCCAGCCAGCTCAAGCGCCTCGTCGACGCGGGCAGCGCCTACTGGTACATCATCGGCAGCGTCTCCCAGCCCATCTTTGAGGGCGGCCGCCTCACAAACAACCTGCGCTACGCCCGCGCCGAGCAGCAGGAGATGCTCGTCACCTACCAGAAAACCATTGCCGGCGCCCTCAGCGATGTCTCCAGCGCACTGGTCGCCTACGGCAAGACACGCGAGTATCGCGAGGAGCAGGAAAAGGAGACAGCCTCCGCCCAGGACGCCGTGCGCCTGGCGCGCATGCGCTACGAGGGCGGCTACACCAGCTTCCTTGAGGTGCTCACCAACGACGCCAACCTCTACACCGCGCAGCTGGCCCTCACCACCGCCCAGCAGCAGGAGGCGCAAAGCCTGGTGCAGCTCTACAACGTGCTCGGCGGCGGCTGGCAGTAAGCGCCCAAGCGCCCGGCAGTAGAGCGCCTAGGCTGACTCCAGCACGATGTTTGCATACTGCGTCGTATCCCCGGTGCGGATCAGCCCGATCGCGCCGGGCACCCTCCGCTTCAACTCCGCATGCGCGACAAACGCCAGAGGGACCCCGCCCAGCGCGTGCCGCATGGGCGCAATCGCCAGGTCACTGTTGCTCTCCAGAAACTCCGCCGCCATCACCGCGCTCCCCGCGTGGAAGTTCTGGAGCACCGCCCGCAGCACCTCGACCACGGTCGGAATATCGTCGGTCAGCGAGATATCGATCGTCTCCAACCCGGGCCAGAAGGGAAATCCCCGGTCGGCGATCACCAGCGTGTTCGTGTGCCTCACCCGGCACAGCAGCGACTGGATGGCCGGGTTCACGATGCCTTGCCTGATCAAAACTGCCTCCTGCTTTGCCGACCTGCCGCCAGCACGGTCACAGCCCGTACACGCGCACTGCGGTCCCGCCCATCACCAGGTCGCGATGCTCCGCGCCCAGCCGGGCCGCCCACTGCTCCAGCGTGCTCCACCACCGCTCATAGCTTGACGCCAGCAGGCACACCGGCCAATCCGAGCCGGCCATCAGCCGCTCTGCCCCGAACGCCTCCAGCGCTTGATCGAGATAGGGAGCCAGGTCCTCCGCCGTCCACCCTTCCAGGTCCGCCTCGGTCACCATCCCCGAGAGCTTGCAGTAGACGTTTTTATGCTCCGCGAGCCTTCGCAACTCGTCCGCCCACGGCTGCATCACCCTCTCGCGAATGCGCGGCTTGGCCAGGTGGTCCAGCACAAAGACCTGCTGCGGGTGCCGTCCAACCAGCGCGCTCGCCTGCGGCAGCTGCGTCTCCGTGATCAGCAGGTCGTAGACCAGCCCGGCCTCCGCCAGCAACGCCAACCCTGCGTTGAAGGCCTCGCCCCGCATGAAGTTTTCATCCGGCTCATCCTGGATCACGTGCCGCAAACCACTCAGCTTCCTGCGGCCGGCCAGCGTCTTCAGCAGCGGCCCCACCTCGGGGCTGGCCAGCGGCGCCCAGCCCACCACGCCGCGCAGCCAGGGCGACGCCTCCGCCAGCGCCAGCAGCCACTCCGTCTCTGCAACGCTTTGCCGCGCCTGCACCACGACGGTGCCGCTCACCCCGGCCGTCTTCCCCGCCGCTTCCAGATCGCCGGGCAGATAGTCGCGCCGCAGCACGTGCATGCCAGGACCCATCTCCGGACCCATCCACCCGTACTCCTCCGGCGTGTAGCGCCACAGGTGGTGGTGCGCGTCGATCCTCTCGGCGTTCTCAGCCATGCGCGGCCTCGGGCACGCCGCCCATGCGTGCCGCGACCAGCCCGTACAGCGCCACCACCACGTACCCCAGCGCCGGCAGCAAATACCCCAGCGCAATGCTGCCCGTCGCCCGGGCCACCCAGCCCATGGAGGGCGGAAAAATCGCTCCCCCGACGATGGCGATCACCAGCAGGCTGCTGCCCAGCTTGGTATCGTTGCCAAGCCCCTTCACCCCCAGCGCAAAAATGGTCGGGTACATGATCGACATGAAGAAACTCGTGGCCAGAATGGCGTAGGCGCCCACCATCCCCGGCCGCAGGATCCCCACGCTCAGCAGCACGACATTGGTCACCGCATACAGCACAATCATCCTGTCCGGCCGCACATACCGCATCAGCGCCGTTGACACGATCCGCCCCACCCCCAGCGCCACCAGGGTCGCCGTCAGCAGGTAGCCCGCAGCCTTGTCGCTCGCCGGCGTGTACGCGCGTATGTAGGGGATCAGCGTGCTCCACGTACTCACCTGCGCGCCCACGTAAAAGAACTGCGCCACCACCGCGAGCATCAGCCGCGGCGTGCGCACCAGCCGCCCCAGGCTGCCCCCGGAGGCGCCGTCGTCGTCTCCGCTCCCCGCATCGAGCGCCGCCGGAAAGCGCGTCATCCCGATCGCCGCGGCCAGCGCCAGCACCACCAGCCCCAGCCCCACGTAGGTCGGCACCACCCGCACAATCTCCGTATGTAGATATGCGGCATAGGTGCCCGCCGCCTTCATCGCCTGCACCTGGCCCGCATTCTTCTCGATACCCGAGAAGATGAACCAGGTCCCGATCAGCACGCCCGTGATCGTCCCCGGCGGATTGAACGCCTGCGCAAAGTTCAGCCGCTGCTCTGACGTCGCCGGGTCGCCGAACTGCGCGATCAGCGGATTGGCCGCCGTCTCCAGCACCGATGACCCGCTGCCCACCACAAACAGCGCGAAGAGGAAGGGCGCATAGCGGCCCATCACCGCCGCCGGCCAGAACAACAGCGTGCCCACGCCAAACACCAGCAGCCCCACCAGCAGGCCCGCCTTGTAGCCAAAGCGCCGCATCAGCAGCGCCGCCGGCACCGCCATCGTGCCATAGGCCAGGAAGACCGCCGTCTGCACCAGCTGCGCCTCCAGCAGGCTCAGGTCAAAGGATTTTCTGAACTGCTGCACCAGGATGTCGGTGAGATTGTTCGACATGCCCCACAAAAAGAAAATGCCCGTCACCAGCAGGAAGGGAAGCATCTGCCCTGCAGGAAAGATCGAAGCGCGCCTGCCACCTCCACTTCGCGGCGACTCAACCTGCATGCACACGCTCCTCATCCCCGGCCGCCATCACCCTAGCAGAACTGCACCATGATCTTGGTAAACCGGCCCGGGTGCGCGCTCCACTCCCGCAGCACCTCCGCCGCTTCTTCCGGACCCACTATCGCGCTCACCGCCTCATCCACTGGGAACGTTCCCATCTCCAGCATCCGGATCACTGCCCTAAAGTCCTCCGGCAGCGCATTGCGGCTGCCCAGGATGTCCAGCTCCTTCTGCACAAACAGGCGCGTCTCATAGCTCACCGGCTCCTTCGCGTACCCCACATACACCACGCGCCCCGCAAAGGCCACCTCTTCCACCGCCGCCCGAAAGGTCAACGGCAGGCCGATCGCCTCCATCACCACGTCCGGCCCCTGGCCCCCGGTCAACTCTCGCAGGCGCGTGTGCAGGTCCTCCCGCGCCGTGTTCAGCAGGTGCGCCGCGCCCGCCTTGCGCGCCGTCTCAAGCTTTCCATCGTCCAAGTCAATGGCAATCGTGCGCGCTCCGCGAAAGGCCGCTGCCGCGATCGCGCCCAGTCCCACCCCGCCGCACCCAAAGACCGCCACCGTGTCCTCGGCCGTGATCCGCCCGCGCGCAGCGGCATGCGCCCCGACCGTCAGCGGCTCGACCAGGCACAGCTCCCGCAGCGACAGCTTCGCCGTGTAGAGGCGCTCGCGCGGCACCCACACGTACTCCTGCATCGCCCCGTCCCGCTGCACCCCCATCGTCTGGTTGCGCTCGCAGGCGTTTCCGCGCCCCCGCCGGCAGCTCGCGCACTGCCCGCAGCTGGTATACGGCGACAGGGTCACCTCCGTCCCCGGAGCCAGGTCGCCGCCGCCGCTCTCCACCGTTGCCGCCACTTCGTGCCCGGGAATCCGAGGGAAGCTCACCATCGCATTCGCCCCGCGAAACGTCGCCAGGTCGGTCCCGCACATCCCCACCAGGCGCACCCGCAGCAGCACCTCGCCCGCGCCCTGGGGCTGCGCCTCCCCGGTCTCGATCACGGATGCCGACCCCGGCTCCTGGATCTGGAAGGCTTTCACCCTGCGTCTCCCATCCCGTCTCCACTCATTTCACTTTCGCCCGGCAGACGTTTACCCTGTCAGCAGGGCCCTGCGCCCGAGCGTACCGCGCCCGACCGTACCCGCGCCGACCGTATTGGATCGGTCCCGCCCGTGTCAAACCCCGCCCGCATCCGCCCCACAGCCAAGACGGAGAGATCCATGCCCCACCCAGTGCTCACCCTTCCCAGGTTCTCCATCGGCGTCGGCGACCGCTTCGCCCACCAGGCTCGCGCCCAGCTCGCGGCCTGCATCCGCGCCGCTCACGCCGGCGTCCTCGTAGCGCCCGTCTGGAACAAGAGCAACCGGGAGCACACCATCATCCACTCCGAGCCGCAGGCCACCCGCGATGCCGTGGACGCCGCGGTCCGCGCCCTTGCCTGGGACCAGCCCTACTTCTGCGATGCCGACCACATCAACCTCTCCACCGTCGACCGCTTCCTCGCTCCCTGCGACTTCTTTACCCTCGATGTCGCCGACCAGATCGGTCGCGCCGCCTCGCCGCACTCCCTCGATGCCTTCACCGCCCGCCACCCCGAGCTCGTCGGCCGCCTCGACCTGCCCGGCGTGGCGCCGCTGGACATCACCGCCGACTTCCTCCGCGCCACCGCGGCCAAGTACCTCGCCGCCGTCGAAGCAGCCGCCGAGATCTACCGCAAGGTCGAAGCCCAAAAAGGCGCAGGCGCTTTCATCACCGAGATTTCCATGGATGAGACCGACGCCCCCCAGACCCCGGCCGAGCTGCTCATCATCCTGGCCGCCGTCGCCGACTGCGCCATCCCCATCCAGACCATCGCGCCCAAGTTCACCGGCCGCTTCAACAAGGGCGTGGACTACGTCGGCGACCTTGCGCAGTTCGCACGCGAGTTCTCCGACGACCTCGCCGCCATCGCCTACGCTGTCGCCCACTACGGCCTGCCAGCCAATCTCAAGCTGAGCGTCCACTCCGGCTCTGACAAGTTCTCCCTCTACCAGCCCATCCGCCAGGCCATCCGTCGCACCGGCGCCGGCGTGCACCTCAAGACCGCAGGCACCACCTGGCTCGAAGAGTTGATCGGCCTGGCGGAATCAGGCGGTGCCGGACTTGAACTGGCAAAGGAGATCTACGCCCAGGCCTTCGAGCACCGCGACGAGCTGTCCGCGCCCTATGCCTCGGTCATCGACATCGATCCTGCCCGTCTGCCGCAGCCTGCCGCCGTCGCCGCCTGGACCCCGGACCAGTTCACCGGCGCGCTGCGCCACACCCAGGCATCGCCCCTCTACAACCCCAGCTTCCGCCAGCTGCTGCATGTCGGCTTCAAGATCGCGGCCAGGTTCGGACCCCGCTACCTCGACCTGCTCCGGTTAAACGAGCCCGTCATCGCGAAGAACGTGACAGAGAACCTGTACGACCGCCACATCGCGCTGCTCTTCCTCGAGGACTAAGCGGCGCCGCGCGGGCTCACCGCGCCGGGTGCCCAAAGCCGACAGGGAAGACGCCCGTCAACGCGAGTAGTTCTGGATGTACACATCCCGCGCCAGGCCCTGCCCTCGCGCCTTCTGCCGCACGGCCTCGGCCTGCTGCCGTGACATCGCGCCGCCGAGGGTCACCAGGTACGGCCCACGCGGGCCCCGCGCCCACACCTGGGGATGCAGCCCCGCATGCCGCTGCGCCAGGAAGCGCGCCTTGGCCTGCGCCTGGCTCTGCTGGGTGTAGGTGTAGGCAATCACCCGCCACGCATCGCCATTCACCGTCCGCCGGGCAGCCGCCGTGCGTGGCGCTGCTGCCGCCCGCGCTGACGGCGGCGCTGTCTTGTACGGCGCAGCCGGCACCCGCAGCGCCGGCGCGGGCTTCGTCACCGGCCCTGTCTGCGGGCCTGTCTGCGGCCCCGACTGCGGCGATGGCACGCTCGTAGCCGCCGGCCCCGTAGCCCCAGCCTGCTGCCCTGCCGGCGCGGTGGTCGCCGCCGGTGTCCGCCTGCGCGCCGCCCCGGCAAAGTACCACACCAGCAGCGCCAGCAGCAGCACGCCAACCACCCCGGACACCCACGCCAGCGGGCGCGACTCCTCTACCTCGGGCTTGCGCCACCGGTGCAGCGTGTCTCCCTCGTCCCCAGCCGCGTAGATCAGCGGCAGCTGCGCCTCGTCTTCGTCCGGGGCCGGCGCCGGTGCCGCTGCCCTGCCGCGCCGCGAGCCATTTCCGTTCCCCTGCACCCCCGCGCGCGACGAGAGCGGCCGCATGCCGTCTGTCTCAACTGCACCCTCCCGCTCCTGGACCGGCACAGCTCTCCTGCCCAGCGGTAGCTCCACCGCGGCGCCCCCGGCCGCCGCCCCAGCCAGCGGAACAGCCAGCGGCTCGGCCACCCGCGCAGGCACGGCGTGCGACGGCATAGACCCGGCCCTGCCCCCGCCGGCCATCTCCCGCGGTCTCTCCAGATCTGCCTCAGCCCGAGCCTCGTCCCCCCGCGCCCCACCTAAGGCCTCAACTCGAGCCTCAACGGGAGCCGCAAGCGGAGCATGTGCCGCACCCATCGCCTCAAGCGGAGCAGCCTCAGGCGCATACACAATCGGCACCGGGTCTGGCACCACCGCAGCTGCGACAGGCACGGCCATCCGCCGCACCCGCCGCAGCTCCGCCGCCACCTCTGACACGCCCCAGCTCCCACGCCAGCAGTTGCGCACAATCGACGCATACGGCTCCGGCAGCGCCAACGCGTCCGAGGCTCCATACAGCCGCTGCCGGGTCAGTGACCGGTGCAGCACCTCCGCAATCCCCAGAGCATCCTCAGCCCGCGCCCGCGTGCCCTCTTCGCCCTCCGGCGCCTGCCGCGCGCAGTCGCTGCGCAGCTTGATCACCTGGCCCGCCGCCAGCACGCTCGACGGCTCCACCAGCCCGTGTACCAGGCCGTTCGCATGCAGCGCTTCCACCGCGCCCACCACGCTGTTCGCCACCTCGTGCGTCTCTTCAAGCGTCAGCGCCCGCTCCTCCAGGATGTCCCCCAGGCTCTCCTCCGTCGCCTCGAGCACCAGGTAGATCAGCGGCGCGCCCTCGCACTCCGTCTCGCCAAACGCCTTGATCTCCACCAGGTGCGCGTGCCCCGTCGCCTTAATGGCCCGGTACCGCGCAAACATCTGCTGCTGGTCGTTCAGCGCCTCGGTCAGCCGGATCACCGCCGGCGCGCCCTCGCCCTCCCGCGTGCGGAAAAAGGCGCTTCGCCCCTCAGTGCGCAGCAGCCGTTCCAGCGGGAACAGACCAGCCACAGTCTGCCCTTCGATATCGTTCCAGAGATGCATGTACGTTCGATCCTGCCTTGTCTTGTCCGATGCCAGCCGCAGCTCGCACAGAGTGAAGAGAGAGTGTCGCGAACAAAAAAGGAGCACGCCCGGCCATCGCGCGTGACGCCTGTTCGGACCCTGTCCGTACATTTTAGTCGCGGAAACGCGCACGGGGCTGCGCTCACTTCAGGCCAATCGTGCCGCCCGTCTCGTGCCCCTCGCTCTGTGCCACGCGATACAGTGCAGAGAGGCGCCCGCGCGCGCTCCCGCCGCTTCCCCCCAACGTGAGAGGCCCCTGCCGCATGAAGCTGATGATCGTCGAAAGCCCGAACAAGACGAAGAAGATCAAAGCCATACTTGGCGAAGGATGGGACGTAGCCGCCAGTGTCGGCCACTTCCGCGATCTCCCGCCGAAAGAACTCGGCGTCGGTGCAGACTTCGCGCTCACCTACGAGTACACCGAGCGCGGGAAAGCAACTATCGACGCATTGAAGCCCCGTGTAGCTCGCGCCGAAGTGGTCTACATCGCGACCGACCCAGACCGAGAGGGCGAGGCTATCGCTTGGCATCTGGTCGAAGTTCTGAAA
>DASWUY010000069.1:0-6365 GCA_036401435.1 Acidobacteriaceae bacterium
GGTCATGAAGCCGCCGTAGCTCCAGCCGGTGAGGCCGAGGCGATGGTCGTCGATGGGGAGGCTGCGCTCGACGGCATCGACGCCGGCGAGGATGTCAGAGAGGTCGCCGTAGCCGAAGTCGCGGCGATTGGCCTGGGTGAAGGCTTCGCCCTCGCCGTAGGAGCCGCGCGGGTTGGGCTCAAGGACGAAGTAGCCCAGGGCGGAGAAGGGTGCGGCGCCGAAGCCGGCGGAGGGCCAACGGGGGATGACGGCGGAGGAGGGGCCGCCGTGCACCATGACCAGGAGCGGGTACTTCTTCGCGGGGTCGTAGTTGGCCGGGTAGAGCAGCCATCCATCCACGCGGAAGCCCTGGTTGGTCCAATGGCGGGCTTCGAGCTTGCCCCAGGAGGGTTTGTGGTCTGCATTGAGGGTGGTGAGGCGGGTGAAGGGATGGTCGGCGGCATGGGGGGACCAGAGCCAGACCTCGGGTGGGGTGTTGAGCGAGCTCCTGGTCATGGCGGCGGAGCCGTTGCGGGCGAAGGAGAGCTCCATCTCCAGGCCTCCGGAGCCGATGGTCTCGGGGAGGGTGAAAACGGGCGGCTCAATACGGGCGGTGGAGAAGTCAGGCGCCAGGGTAAGGCGGGCGAGGGCGCTTGCGCCTGAGAGGACCTCGGCGAACTGGAGGGAGGAGTTGGTCTGCCAGTGCAGCCAGGTGGGGGAGCTGGGGATAGCAGGGGTGAGGTTGACGGGTGAGCCGCCGTTGGAGGGCACGAGGTAGATGTCGCCGCCGGTGGCGCCCTGGTCAGACATAAGGCCGCCGATGAAGGCGAGGTGCGAACCATCCGGGGACCAGCGGGGGACGGCGATCTGGAGGCCGTGGAGGGAGCCGGGAACGGTGGAGGGGTCGAGTACGAGATGGCTGGGGGCGCCGGGGGCAGGGAGGCTTGTCCCGGCACGCCCGGTGTAGAGCTTGGCGATCCACCAGTTGTTTTCACCCGGGGGTGGGGCGGCGACGTAGGCGATGCGGGCAGAGTCGGGGGACCAGCTGAACTCGTAGACGTGGAGGTCAGGGGGGGTGAGTTGCTGGAGCTTGCCAGTAGCGGCGTCGAGCGAGGCGACGCGCTGGATTTCGAGGCCCTCGACGCCGATGACGCCCGAAGGCGGCTTCATGGCGGCGAGCGCGCCGGAGGGGCGGCTGGCGCCTTCGACATAGAGCAAGCCGAGCTTCTGCCCGTCGGGGGCGTAGTCGAGGGACTTGGCGAAGCCGTGCAGCTCGGCGAGTCGGTGGGCAGGCTTGATCTTTCCGCCGACGGCGGGCAGGTCGAAGGTGTAGACGCCCGTCGTCTGGCCGCAGGTGGCGAGGACCGCGAGGTGCTTCTGGTCGGGCGACCAGGTGAGGGATCTGATCTCGGCGGCCTGGGTCCCGGGGCAGAGCTGCGGCGCCTGCGCGGCGGAGGGGTTGGCGACGGGCTGGAGGGTGAGGGTTCCGGCGAGCACCATGGCGATGGTCTGGGCATCGGGCGCGAGGGCGACGGGGCCGATGGCGCGCACGGTCGAGAGCTGGTCAAGGAGGGCGGCAATGCGCGCCCTGGGGGCCTGGCCGAGCGCAGAGGGGGCGGCGAGCGCAGGGGCGAGGAGCAGAAGAGAGAGGGCAGACGGGGTGAGGGCGCGCATAGGCGTGAGATGCAGCGTACGGTATGCTTTGAGAGGCAGCGAGCAAGACGACAACACCGTTGACGGGGTCGCCCGCGCTTGCTACTCTTAAAAGGTTCCGTGAGGCAGTCTGCGGCGATCTGTGCTGACCCAGACTGTGAACTGAACTGAAGTCTTGCAGACTGTCTGCGGCAGCATGTTTGCGCCGCGGACGAACGTAAGGTCTGCTTTCCCACCCCACTCACGGGGATGGCGACATCGCATGAGCCTGTGACACCTTCTCACCTTGAGAGGCTATACAGGCCTGAACTCGCGAAACGGAACCGGCTGGCGGCATCGTCGCACCTCCTGAAGTCAGGTGCGCGGTGCAGGTACGCTCGGTCACCGTCGGAGTTTTCGCCCAGGGTTGTGCAGGTTTGTAGTGTTGGTGGTGGTCGGGTTGGTGGAGTGGCGCGTGTGTTGCGCGTGTTCTGGTGGTGCCGCCGCTGTGCGCGGCGGGACTGCCTGCGGTCTCGGCCAGGAGTCGCGGCGGATAGTGGACCAAGGGTTTCCTGCGGGGCAGGAGTAGCGGCCCCGTTGAAGTAGACGAAGGAGTTGGAACGAGTGCCTACATTCAGTCAGCTGGTACGGAAGGGTCGGACGGCGCCGCGGTACAAGACCGCATCGCCGGCGCTCCAGGGATCGCCGCAGCGCCGCGGCGTGTGCACGCGGGTGTACACGCAGACGCCGAAGAAGCCGAACTCGGCACTGCGCAAAGTGGCGCGCGTGCGCCTGACCAACGGGATTGAAGTGACGACCTACATTCCCGGCATCGGTCACAACCTGCAGGAGCACTCGATTGTGCTGATCCGGGGCGGCCGTGTGAAGGACCTGCCCGGGGTTCGGTACCACGTGGTGCGCGGGACGCTTGACTCGGTGGGTGTGGCCAGCCGCAAGCAGAGCCGGTCAAAATACGGGGCCAAGCGGCCAAAGAGTGGCGCGGCAGCGACGCCGGCGAAGAAGAAGTGACGCTGGGCCGGGACTTTGCCGTCCGAGCGGATGCCCTCTTCGAGCGCGAAGGCCGGTGAGTTGGGACGCGAGGCGATGCTTCGCGATGAGAGTTGTGGGTAGCGTGCAAGAGACGCAGTAGAGAAGAAGGATTAAAGGGACCAGCGAACTATGCCTAGAAAAGGTCATGTTGCGAAGCGCGAAGTGGTGCCGGACCCGATTTACCAATCGACCCTGGTGACCAAGTTTGTGAACTCGATGATGTGGGGCGGCAAGAAGTCGACCGCGCAGGGGATCTTCTATACCGCGATGACGAACCTTGAGGCCAAGGGCGGTGGGGACGACGCGCTGAAGCTGTTCAAGAAGGCCGTCGAGAACTGCAAGCCGCTGCTCGAGGTAAAGAGCCGGCGGGTGGGCGGCGCGAACTACCAGGTGCCGATTGAAGTGAACCCGGAGCGGCGGACCTCGCTCGCGATTCGATGGCTGGTGACGTATGGCCGGGCGCGCGGGGAGAAGGGCATGATCGACAAGCTGACCAACGAGCTGCTGGATGCGGCGAACGGGCGCGGCGCAGCGATGAAGAAGAAGGAAGACATTCACCGGATGGCCGAGGCGAACAAGGCGTTCGCGCATTATCGGTGGTAACGAGCCCTGGCCGGTAAGACCTGGCTTCTTCGTCCTGGCATGCAAGACAGGATGCTCGCAGGAAGCGAAGCAAGGCAGTAAGTGGGAGGCGCTGGCAGGGTAAGCTGGCGCAAGAGCGTAAGCGCACGACAAAGCCGCTCGCCTGAACGGAAGGCGCGCGAGAAACAAAGAGAGAGAACAATGGCTCGCCAAGTACCGCTCAATCGTTGCCGGAACATCGGAATCATGGCGCACATCGACGCCGGGAAGACCACGACGACCGAGCGCATTCTTTTCTATACCGGGATCACGCACCGTATCGGCGAGGTGCACGAAGGCACTGCGACCATGGACTACATGGAGCAGGAGCAGGAGCGCGGGATCACGATTACTTCCGCCGCAACGACCTGCACCTGGAAGAACATCCGGATCAACATCATTGACACGCCCGGCCACGTGGATTTTACGGCCGAGGTAGAGCGGTCGCTGCGCGTGCTGGACGGTGCAGTAGCGCTGTTTGACTCCGTGTCGGGTGTGCAGCCGCAGTCCGAGACCGTGTGGCGCCAGGGCGACAAGTACAAGGTGCCGCGGATCTGCTTTGTGAACAAGATGGACAAGGCGGGCGCGGATTTTGAGTACGTGATCGAGACGATCCGCAAGCGGCTGGGTGCGCGGCCGGTGGCCGTGCAGATCCCGATCGGGGCAGAGGCCAAGTTTCGCGGCGTCATCGACCTGGTCGAGATGAAGGCGATCCTGTGGCACGACGAGACCATGGGCGCGGAGTACTCAGTCGAGGAGATTCCGGCTGACCTGCTGAAGAAGGCAGAGGCCTTCCGGATGCAGCTGATCGAGTCTGTGGCCGAGCACGACGACGTGATGCTGCACCAGTTCCTGGAGGGCGAGATCCCGTCGGCCGCGGAGCTGAAGGCCGGGATTCGCAATGCCACGATCGCGATGAAGGTCTTCCCGGTGCTGTGTGGATCGTCATTCAAGAACAAGGGCGTGCAGACGCTGCTGGATGCTGTGGTCGACTACCTGCCGAGCCCGCTCGACCTGCCGCCTCTGATCGGTTTCGACCCTTCGGATCATGCGGTAGAGCTAGTGCGGAAGACCGAAGACACCTCGCCAATGTCGGCGCTGGCCTTCAAGCTGATCAACGATCCGTTCGGCAAGCTGGCGTTTATCCGGTTGTATTCGGGCCTCCTGAAGACCGGGGACACGATCCTCAATCCGCGCACGGGCAAGACCGAGCGAGTGGGCCGGCTGGTGAAGATGCATGCCAACAAGCGCGAGGATATTACCGAGATCTATGCCGGCGATATCTGCGCCTGTGTGGGGCTGAAGGACATCAAGACAGGCGACACGCTGTGTGCGCCGTCCGATCCGGTGGCGCTCTCGGCCATTGATTTCCCGGAGCCGGTGATCTCGGTGGCGATTGAGCCGAAGACCAAGGTTGACCAGGAGAAGATGGGCATGGCGCTGGCGCGCCTGGCCGATGAAGACCCGACGTTCAAGGTCCGGACCGACGTGGAGAGCGGCCAGACGATTATCTCCGGGATGGGCGAACTGCATCTCGAGATCCTGGTGGATCGCATGAAGCGCGAGCACAAGGTGGAGGCAAATGTCGGCGAGCCGCGGGTGGCGTTTCGCGAGACGATCCGCAAGACCGCGGAGGCCGAGGGCAAGTACATCCGGCAGACGGGTGGGTCGGGCAACTATGGCCACGTAAAGATTCGCCTGGAGCCGAACGAGCCGGGCGCGGGCTTTGAGTTTGTGGACGCGATCCGCGGCGGCGTGGTGCCCAAGGAGTACATCAAGCCGACCGAGCAGGGGATTCGCGAGGCGCTGGGCGGGGGCATCCTGGCCGGGTACGAGATGGTGGATTTCAAGGCTGTTCTCTATGACGGCAGCTACCACGATGTCGATTCGAACGAGATGGCATTCAAGATCGCCGGATCGATGGCCTTCAAGGAGGCCGCGCGGAAGGCTTCGCCGGTGCTGCTGGAGCCGGTAATGGCGGTGGAGGTGACGGTTCCCGAGGAGCACATGGGGACGATCATCGGCGACATCAATTCGCGCCGCGGCCGGATTGAAGGCATGGAGCACCTGGGCGGATCGCAGGTGATCAAGGCGATGGTGCCGCTGAAGGAGATGTTCGGGTATGTGAACGATATCCGGTCCTCGACCCAGGGGCGGGCCAGCTACTCGATGCAGTTTGCACGGTACGAAGAGGCGCCGCGGATGATCTCGGAAGAGATCATCGGGCGGAACCAGGGCGAGTCGCGCAAGTAGATTCTAAGTCCACATGCGGACTGGAGCCCTGATAGGGCGTCCGCTGCTAACGAGTTGGCCGCACGAGCTTTGAGGGAGATGGAACCGCGATGGGCAAGGAAAAGTTTGACCGCAGCAAGCCGCATGTGAATGTAGGGACGATTGGGCACATTGATCATGGCAAGACGACGTTGACGGCGGCGATCACGAAGGTGTTGTCGAAGCATAATCCGAACAACAAGTTTCGTTCCTTTGACACGATTGACAATGCGCCGGAAGAGCGGGAGCGCGGCATCACGATTGCGACGGCGCACGTGGAGTACGAGACCAAGAACCGGCACTATGCGCACGTGGACTGCCCGGGCCACGCCGATTACATCAAGAACATGATTACGGGCGCGGCGCAGATGGACGGCGGGATCCTGGTGGTTGCGGCCACCGATGGGCCGATGCCGCAGACCAAGGAACACGTGCTGCTGGCGCGGCAGGTGGGCGTGCCTTACATCGTGGTGTTTCTGAACAAGTGCGATGCGGTGGATGATGAAGAGCTGATCGACCTGGTGGAGATGGAAGTCCGCGAGCTCTTGTCGAAGTACAACTTTCCGGGGGACGATGTGCCGGTGATTCGCGGCTCGGCGCTGGGCGGGCTGAATGGCGAGGCGCAGTGGGAGGCAAAGATCGACGAGCTGATGGAGGCGGTGGACACGAACGTGCCGCTGCCGGCGCGGGCGATTGACCAGCCCTTCCTGATGCCGATCGAGGATATTTTCTCGATCTCCGGGCGTGGCACGGTGGTGACCGGGCGGATTGAGCGCGGCAAGGTGAAGGTCGGCGAGGAAGCCGAGATTGTC
>DASWUY010000070.1:0-3563 GCA_036401435.1 Acidobacteriaceae bacterium
GCCTGTTGATCTTTATGCGAGCGTTGGCTCTTTCATGGCTCCCCTGAGCTGGTGGACTGGGGCGCGATGATGGGCTGGGGGTTGGTTAGCCAGGCGAGGGTTTGGGTGAGGGAGGGTTTCAGGTCTTTGCGGGGGACGATGGCGTCGAGCATGCCGTGCTGGAGGAGGAACTCGGAGCGCTGGAAGCCTTCGGGAAGTTTCTGGCGGATGGTTTGCTCGATGACGCGGGGGCCGGTGAAGGCGATGAGGGCGTTGGGTTCGGCGATGTTGAGGTCGCCGAGCATGGCGAAGCTCGCGGTGACGCCGCCGGTGGTGGGGTCGGTGAGGAGCGAGATGTAGGGGATGCGGGCGTCGTCGAGGCGGGCGAGGGTGGCGGCGATCTTGGCCATTTGCATGAGCGAGGTGATGCCCTCCATCATGCGGGCTCCGCCTGAGGCGGCGACGATGATGAGGGGGTGGCGGGCGGCGAGGGCGCGGTCGACGGCGCGGGCGATGGTTTCGCCGGCCGCGGAGCCGAGGGTGCCGGCGATGAAGCCGTACTCCATGACGCTGAGGACGACGGGGTGGGGGCCGAGCATGCCGGTGGCGTTGAGGATGGAGTCGTTGAGGCCGGTGGCGAGCTGGGCGGCGGCGAGGCGGGCCTTGTAGGGCTTGAGGTCAGAGAACTGGAGGGGGTCGGTGGAGCGGAGGCCGGTGTCGACGTAGGAGAAGCCCTCGTCGAGGAGGCTGGCGATGCGGTCGCGGGCGGGGAGGCGGAAGTGGTGATCGCAGCGGGGGCAGACCTGGAGGTTGCGCTCGAGCTCTTCTTTCCAGAGGGGCTGCTGGCAGGACTGGCACTTGATCCAGAGGCCCTCGGTGCGGACGGACTTTTCGCCGTCGGTCTCGATGCTGTTTTCCTGCCGCTTGAACCAGGTCATTGAGTTACCAGTGTACTAGGGGGAGACCGGGTGCGGCCGGCGGGGGTTAGAACTCGATGCCGCGCTGGGCGAGGATGCCTTGCTCGTAGGCGTGCTTGAGCTGGCGCATTTCAGTAACGGTGTCAGCGATGGCGAGGAGGGAGGGGTGGGCGTTGCGGCCGGTGAGGATGACGTGGACGAGGGGTGGGCGGTTGCGGAGGGTGGCGGCGACTGCCTCGGGGTCGAGCATGCCGTAAGAGATGGCGTAGTTGATCTCGTCAAGGACGACCATGTCCCAGAGGGAGGAGAGGATGGCCTCCTCGGCCTGCTGCCAGGCGTCCTGGACGAGGCGGAGGTCTTCTGGGTCGGTCTCGGCGCCGCCTACCTTGACGAAGCCACGGCCCATCTGGCGGATGAGGAAGTTGTCGCCGAAGGGGAGGACGGCATCGAGCTCGCCGTAGTGCCAGGAGCCCTTGAGGAACTGGAGGACGAGGACGCGCATGCCGTTGCCGACGGCGCGAAGGGCGGTGCCGAGGGCGGCGGTGGTCTTGCCTTTGCCGGGGCCGGTGTGGATGAGCAGGAGGCCGCGGCGGGTGGAGGGCTGGGCGTCGAGATCGTCTGAGGTCATTGCGGGGTGTCGTCTTCCAAGGGGCGGGGTGGGTGGAGCTCAGTGGCCGGAGTGGTAGGGATGGCCTGCGAGGATTGTAAAGGCGCGGTAGAGCTGTTCGGCGAGGAGGACGCGGGCGAGTTCATGGGGCAGGGTCATGGGGCCGAAGGAGAGCAGGAGGGCGGCGTGGGTGTGGGCCTGGTCGCGGGCGTGGGGGGACCAGCCGCTGGCGGGGCCGATGGCGAAGACGAGGAGCTGGCGGTCCTGCTGCTGCTCCTGGGCGATGCGGGCGGCGAGGGCGTCGGAGGAGAGCTGGGTGCCGCGACTGTCAAGCAGGACGACGAGGGGTGGGGTGCGGGCGCGGGTGCGGGCGAGGGAGTCGAGGAAGGCGGCTTCCGAGCGGAAGAGCTGGTGCTGGGCGGAGGTGTAGGGGGCGAGGCGGGCGAGGTAGTGGTCGAGGAGGGCCTGGGCGGGGCCGGAGCCGGGGCGGGTGGCGATGGAGGTGAGCAGGAGCTTCATGGTGTGCGCAGGCGCGGAGACTCTTCATGATGCTAGCCGGTGAGGATTGCTCGCCTTCAGGCATGGTTCGGGTGTGCGTTCAGTAGGAACAGACGCACGATCTCTGTTTTGCGAAGGCGGGCCATTCGGATTGCGCGCAGGTGTCGGCCGATGGGTTGGCTGGGTGCGTCGGCTGAGTGCTCAATGCGCTGGGTGGTCGGGTGCGGTGGCTAGCGGGGCCGGGCCAGCTGCGCTGGTCAGATGCGCATGGGCATGATGATGTAGCGGTAGCGGGTGTCGTCCTGGGCGTCTTCGGGGCGCATCTGGCCGGCGGACTGGGCGTCCTTGAACTCGAGCCGGACCTCGCCGGCGTTGCCGATGGCTTTGAGGAAGTCGATCAGGTATTGGGAGTTGAAGCCGACGACGATGGCGTCGAAGTTGTAGGGTGTCTCGATGACGTCTTCCGACTCGCCGGAGTCGGCGGAGGAGGAGGAGATGCGGAGCTCGTTCTGTTCGAGCCGGATCTTGATGGCGCCGGAGCGCTCGTCGGCGAACTGGGCGACGCGCTGGATGGACTGTTGCAGCTCTTCCGAGCGGACGACGAGGAACTTGTTGTTGTCGCGAGGCAGGACGGCTTCGTAGTTGGGGAACTGGCCGGTGAGCTTGCGGGAGGTGAGGGTGCGGCCGGCGATGCGGAAGAAGAGGGTTTGCTCGTCGTCGGCGAACTCGATCTCAGGGGCTTCGGTGTTGGCGAGCAGGCCCTGGAGTTCAGAGAGGGCTTTGCGGGGGATCAGGATCTTCTTTTCGCCGGTGATGTGGGCCAGGGCTTCGCCGGTCTTCTCGATGTGGGCGAGGCGGTGGCCGTCGGTGGCGACCATGGCGAGCGACTCGGCCTTGAGGATGAGGAGGGCGCCGTTAAGGGTGTAGCGGGATTCTTCGTTGGAGATGGCGAAGATGGTCTTCGCGATCATGGCCTTGAGGGAGGGAGCAGAGATGCGGGTGACGGAGGTCTCAGGGAATTCGGGCACCTGGGGGAAGTTGGCGCGGGCCATGCCAACCATCTTGGTGTTGGAGCGGCCGGAGCGGATCTGGACCCACTGGTTGTCCATGAGCTTGATGGAGAGGTCGCCATCGGGGAGGAGGCGGATGTAGTCGTAGAGCTTGCGGGCGGGGATGGTGCAGGCGCCGGGCTTCTTGACTTTGGCGGGGCAGGAGGTGCGGAGGCTCTGGTCGAGGTCGGTGGCGGTGATGAGGAGCCGGTCGTCGGCGGCCTCAAAGAGGAAGTTGGAGAGGATGGGGATGGTGGTCTTGCGTTCGACCACGCTCTGGGCGGCGGTGAGCTCCTTGAGGAGGTCCTGACGGCTGATGGTGATCTCCATCGTGGTGCCCTGCGCCCCTTGTGCTGACTGGGTTTCCTGCTCCAGACCTAGACTCGCCATGCTGATCCCCCGGACCGCGATGCGTCCCTGTACCCTGCCACACTCTACCACCCGGTTTTCCGCTTTGCCACCCCTCATTTCCGCAGCCCCGAATCCTCACCCAACCCACCCCGCCCCCCCCTA
>DASWUY010000071.1:0-4538 GCA_036401435.1 Acidobacteriaceae bacterium
GCCAAAGGGGTGCTGCCCGGCAGAGGGTGAGTTGTCGGTGCAGCCATGGCTCCTCCTCGAACTGAAAGCCGGGGTGCCGCTGATGATACAGCGTATGCGCGTGAACGAGTCGGCTAATCTGCGGGTGGGCTAAAGCCGGACCCGGGCGGAAATCTCCAGCTACGAAGAGCGGGGTCAGCGACCCGCGGGCATCGCATGGCGAGCTGAAGCAGGGTGCAGGCGTTGGGTGTTATGTGACCGGCACTGTTACAGTATGCCCTTGCCGGCCCGCAGTCGCCTGATCTCGTCCATGCGCCGGGCAAGCAGTTTCTCGCGACCCTCCTGCGTGGGCTGGTAGTACTGGCGGTCGCGAAGGTTTTCAGGCAGGCACTCCATGTCGGCGACTTTGCCTTCTTCGTCGTGGGCGTACTTGTAACCCTTGCCGTAGTCGAGTTGCTTCATCAGTCGCGTCGGGGCGTTGCGCAGATGGAGCGGGACGGGCTGGGCGCGGGTCGTTTCCACGTCGTGCTCGACAGCGGCATAAGCGGTGTAGAGGGCGTTGGACTTGGGGGCGAGGGCCAGGTAGACGACAGCCTGGGCGAGCGCGAGATCGCCCTCTGGCGAGCCGAGGAAGTGCAGTGCGTCGCGGGCAGAGAGCGTCAGGTTGAGCGCCTCAGGGGCGGCGAGGCCGATGTCTTCAACCGCCATGCGGACGACGCGGCGGGCGATGTACATGGCGTCTTCGCCGGAGGCGAGCATGCGGCCCAGCCAGTAGAGGGCGGCATCGGCGTCGGAGTTGCGAACCGACTTGTGCAGGGCGGAGATGAGGTTGTAGTGCTCTTCGCCGTGCTTGTCGTAGAGCAGCGTCTTCTGCTGCAGGGCCTGCGAGACATACTCGACGGTGATGGTGCGGGTGCCGACCTGGGCGAGGGTGGCCGCCATCTCGAGCGCGCTGAGGGCGTTGCGAGCGTCGCCGCCGGTGTAGGCCGCGATGCGTTGGAGGGCGTCGTCCTCTGCCGCAAGCGCGTACTCGCCGAGGCCGTGCTCGCGATCAGCAAGGGCGCGGCGCAGCAGGCCTACAATCTCCTCGTCCGTGAGCGCGCGGAGGGTGTAGACGCGGCAGCGGGAGAGCAACGCGGCGATGATCTCGAACGAGGGATTCTCAGTGGTTGCGCCGATGAGGCGAATGGTGCCTCGCTCAACGTAGGGGAGGAAGGCGTCTTGCTGCGCCTTGTTGAAGCGGTGTATCTCGTCGACGAAGAGGATGGTGCGGGAGCCGTACTCCGCGGCTTTCTCGGCGTCGGCCATGACGTGCTTGATCTCCCTAATGCCGGCGAGGACGGCGGAGAACTCAAGGAAGGTGGCCGAGGTGGTGGCGGCGATGATCTTGGCGAGCGTGGTCTTGCCGACCCCGGGCGGCCCCCAGAAGATCATCGACGAGGCATCGTCGCGCTCGACTTGAAGGCGCAGCGGCTTGCCGGGCCCGAGCAGATGCTCCTGGCCGACGTACTCGTCGAGCGTGTGGGGACGCATGCGCTCGGCCAGTGGCGCTGAGCGCGGCGATGCCGTGGGGCCGAGCTCTGGAGTGCCGCCGAAGAGGCTCACCGAGGGCTTCCTCCCGATGGAAGACAGCTCACAGCGCGCCGCTGACGCGCGGCTTCATAGAGCAGGACGCTTGCGGCTACAGCCGCATTCAAGGACTCGACGCTCGCGCAGCAGGGGATGGATGCGGCGGCTCCGATGCGCTCGATCAGTTCTGCAGCAAGCCCTGCGCCCTCGTTTCCGATCCAGAAGGCGATGCCTGTTGCCAGGTCGAGCTGCTCGGCAGGGGAGGCATGGAGGGTGGGCGCGACAGCCGCAATCCCCTGGACGCCATGCAGCCGCATGGCCGCAAGAGCGTCCCCGACAGTCAGCGTTACGACCGGCAGGCGAAAGGCGGACCCCATGGAGGCGCGCAGGCTCTTGGGGTTCCAGACGCTTGCCGTGCCCGGCAGGGCCATCACACCGTTTGCGCCAAAGGCCTCGGCCGAGCGCACAATGGTGCCGACGTTGCCGGGGTCCTGCACGCCGGCCAGAACGAGCAACAAGGGCGCCTCTTGCTGCGCGCCAGTGCTGGCGGCCCCGGCTGCAGCGGAAGGGCGAGTCTGCTTCCGAAACAGAGACTGGAGCGTGAACGCGGGAGGCACGGCAAGAGCGGCGATGGCCTGCGGCGCGTCGGTAGTGACTGCGCCGCGCAGCACCTCTTCAGGGATGCTCAGGATCTCGGGCACGCGGGCGAGCGCCTCGGCTTGGAACCCTTTCAGCAGGGCCTCTGCGCCGGTGCGCAGGAAGAGGGTCTGCACGTCAATTCCACTCCGCAGCGCCTCTTCTACCAGGTGCTGACCCTCCAGACCGATCCGCGAGAGCGAGGGGCGCAGGAGCGCTGCTCGCAGCTCCTTGACGCGCGGGTTGTGCCGACTCTGTACAATGCGTATACGCGTGTCTGGCGCCGCCGGCATGGTTACGATACTACCTCGTACTCGCTTGGGTACCGGGTGGCAACTGCGATGGCCGCGCGCTCACTTTTTCTTTTTCGGGAGTCACTTTGTTCGCGGAAATCCTGCGCATTCATCCGGATGAGCCAGAGCCGGAGCGCGTGCAATATGTGGTGTCCTGCCTGCAGAGCGGCAAGGTTGTCGGCATCCCGACGGACACGTTTTACGGATTGGCTGTGGACCCTGTCAATCTGCGGGCTGTCGAGAGTATCTATGAGATCAAGTCTCGCCTGAAGCACAAGCCGCTGTCGCTGCTGGTTGCGAACCTGGCGCAGGCCTATGAGCTGGCGCGCGAGATCGGCCTGGATTTCGATCGACTGGCGGAGCGTTTCTGGCCGGGGCCGCTCACGCTGATCGTCAAGGCGAGTTCCCGCCTGCCGCTGCGCTCTACAGCCAACACCGGCAACGTGGCCTTGCGCATTCCTGACGCGACCATTGCGCGTGCGGTGGTGGAGCGATTTGGATTACCCATAACGGCCACCTCGGCAAACCTGCAGAGTGCGCCAGAGTGCACCTATGCCAACTGCGTGCGCGACCAGATCGGGGACCGCATTCCGCTGATCGTCGATGGCGGACCCACCGGGCGCAATCTGCCTACCACCATCGTTGATCTGTCAGGCGGCGATGGCTCCTGGCAGATTCTTCGCGAGGGGGCCATCCCGACACACGAGATTGCGCTGGCGTTAAGCTACTAAGGCCATGAATGCTGAACCGGGCGCTGCTGCCCCGCCGTGGACCGAACCTGAAACGCCGACTCGCCTGCGCCGCCGAAGCCGGGGCTGGTTCTCAGCCATCGTCGCCGTGGTGCTGCTGGTTTCGCTGGCCTGGGTGGCGTATGTGTATCGGCAGATCGAAGCCTATGCCAGCCACGATGAGGCGCGTCCGGCAGATGCCATTGCCGTCTTCGGCGCGGCCGAGTACGACGGACGCCCATCGCCGGTGCTGCGTGCGCGGCTGGATCATGGCCTGGAACTCTACGAGGAGAAGCTCGCGCCCTTGTTGATCACGCTGGGGGGCGGCGATCCGACCGAGCGCCACTCGGAAGGTGGCGTGGGCGAGGATTACCTGGTGGCCCACGGGGTGCCGGAGAAAGCCATCATTGCGGAGACGCGCAGCAGCGATACGCGCGAGTCTGCCGAGCGCCTCGCCGTGATCGCACGTGCCAACCAGTTGCAGCGCATCCTGGTGGTCAGCGATGGCACGCACCTGTTCCGCATTCACGCCCTGTGTACGGCAGAGGGCCTGACGGTGTATACGTCGCCGCGGCGCGAGAGCAAGGCACTGTCCACGAAGAGCACGGCTGAACGCCTGCTGCATGAGATTGTCAGCTACACAGCCTTTCGTCTCCATGTGCACTAGGGTGCGGGCAAGGCTGTGGAGGCGCGCCCTGCTCTTGCTGCTGTGCGCGGCGTGGTCCGGGGCAGCGCGTGCCTACTCCGTGCAGACACACGAGCAGCTTGTGGATCTAACCTGGACTACTTCCATCAGGCCGCTGCTGCTGGAGCGCTACCCGGGACTCTCCGCGTCCCAGTTGGACGAGGCGCATGCCTATGCCTACGGTGGGTGCGCGATCCAGGACCTGGGCTACTATCCGTTTGGCAATGTCTTCTTCAGTGAGCTGACGCACTATGTGCGCTCGGGTGACTTTGTGCAGGCGCTGCTGCGGAACGCGCGCACGCCGGATGAGCTGGCCTTTGCGATCGGCGCGCTCTCGCACTACGTGGGCGACTCCATCGGGCACTCAGAGGCGACCGATCCTGCGGTGGGCGACCAGTTTCCCGGGCTGCGCAAGAAGTACGGCAGCAGTGTGGCTTACGATCAGGCGCCTCACGCCCATGTGCGCACCGAGTTCGCCTTTGACATCAATCAAATTGCGAAGCGGCGCTTCGCGCCGTCTGCGTATCTGCGTCACATCGGGTTACAGGTGGCGCAGGACCTGCTGGACCGCGCCTTCTATGAGACGTATGGCTTGGAAGCCGAGAACATCCTGGGAGCGCGCCGGCCGACGGTGCGCGGCTATCGTTT
>DASWUY010000072.1:0-2001 GCA_036401435.1 Acidobacteriaceae bacterium
CGGTGGTGAGCCGCTGGGTGCGATGCAGTGATTCAAGCAGTGCAAAGACGCTGTCGGCGGTCGCCTGGTCGAGGTCGCCTGTGGGCTCGTCGGCGAGCAGGAGACGGGGCTCGGTGACGAGCGCGCGGGCGATGGAAACTCTTTGCTGCTCGCCACCGGACAATTCGCCGGAGCGATGCTCGGCGCGCTCGCTCAACTCTACCCGATGAAGCCAGAGGCGGGCTTGTTCGAGAGCTTCGACGCGGCGCATGCCCCTGGCCAAGAGCGGCATGGCAATGTTTTCGGCCGCCGTGAACTCGGGCAGTAGGTAGTGAAACTGCCAGACGTAGCCGACCTCGCGATTGCGGAAGCGGGCAGCCTCTTTGCTGGTCAGGCCCCGCAGCGTGGTTGAGCCGCAGAAGACATCGCCGCTGGTGGGCAGGTCGAGCGCGCCGAGGAGGTGCAGCAGCGTACTCTTGCCGGCTCCGGACTGGCCTACGATGGCGATCAGCTCGCCTTCATGGGCTCCAAAGCTTAGCTCGTCAAAGAGGCGCAGCTCGCGGCCGCCGGTCACGTAACGCTTGGTGAGCTTTTCCGCTCTCAGGTATGGATGTGACAGGGTGGCGGGAGGATTCAAAGCGCCCGGAGAGGACGAGCCGGGACGTTGCCCTGCTGAGCGATCGGTGCCGGGCGAGGGCGCCGGGTCCGTGGTCAAACTCCCTGAGCTCTCTGCCATATCTACCTCTACCACTGTGAAGCGTAAAGCGGAAGATACACAAGTAACCACCCAGTGCCTTTTTGCGTGGGAGCACCGGGGGCGTTGCAGCGATGAGGCCTTGCTTCGCCTGGAGGTTAGACGTGCCAAGAGCGGGAAAAGCGCACCTCGAGGCCCGAGCCCGGGCTAGTGTGCTCCCTGGGGCGGCTTGCCGGGCGCTACCTTTTTGAACATCCAGACGATGCCTACGCCGGCAAAGCAGATCAGGGCGAGCCATCGGAAGACGTCGACAAAGGCCCAGAGGAGCGCCTGGGCGCCGAGCTGCGAGTAGAGCTGCCCCTGGGCGGCGGCCCTGGCGTTGGAGGGGTGGGTCTGGTGGCCGAGGTAGAGGGTGAGGCTGCGGAGCCGGTCCTCCAGCCAGTAGCTCGAAGTGGAGACGGAGTTGGTGATGTAGTTCTGGTGCGCGTCCGAGCGGCGGGTGAGCAGGGTCTGGGCGACCGAGATCCCGACCGAGCCGCCGAGGTTGCGTACCAGGTTGAAGATGCCACTGGCGTTTCCGATTTGCGCGTTGGGCAGGGTGCCGTAGGCCTGGGTGGTGATGGGGACGAAGACGAAGCTAAGGGCGAAGCCGGAGACGAGGATGGGGACGAGCAGGGTCCATGGCCCTAGGCCGAGAGTCAGGTTGCCGAAGACGATGGCCATGGCTCCGAAGATGCCGAAGCCGAAGGAGAGCAGGATCCTGGGGTCAACCCGGCTGCCGAGGTAAGCGATGATGGGCATGCCGAGGATGGAGCCGATGCCGCGGGGACCGACGGCGAGGCCGGCGGTGAAGGCAGTATAGCCAAGCAGCTCCTGGTAGTAGAGGGGCAGGATGGTGACAAGCGAGTAGATGGCCACGCCGAAGATCATGATGAGCGTGCAGCCGATGGCGAAGTTCCAGTTCTTGAGGGTGCGCAGGTTGACGAGCGGCTGGCGGGCGCGCCAGGAGTGGACCACGAACCAGACAAAGCTGACGACCAGGAAGAAGGCGGCCCAGCGGATCCAGGTGGCGCCGAACCAATCGTCCTCCTGCCCCTTGTCGAGGATGACCTGGAGGCAGCCGATCCAGACGGCGAGGAGGCCGAAGCCGATGCCGTCAAAGGGGGAGACCTTGGCGTTCTTGATGTAGGGCGGGTCATGGACGAAGCGGTTGATCATGAAGACGGCGAGCGCGCCGACAGGCAGGTTGATGTAGAAGGCGTAGCGCCAGCTGTAGGTGTCGGTAAGCCAGCCGCCCAGGGTGGGGCCGATGACCGGGGCGACGACGA
>DASWUY010000073.1:0-7434 GCA_036401435.1 Acidobacteriaceae bacterium
CCTGGGGGGTCTGTTCACCAGCCATCCCCAGTGGACGCCGCAGTAACGCTGCCGCGCCCGCCCGGCGGCGTCTCAGCCCTAGTAGCCACGCCCCGCGACATACCATCGCCGCGCCGACGGCATGCGGCGCCACGCGGTAAACTAAATGCCGATATGTGCGCCAATCTCCTCCTGCCTCCCCTGTGCAAGCGCTTTCGTCACGGCCGCCATGACCGCGGCCGCGGCGCGGTGTGCCCCTGAGTCCGCCCGCCAGACCCGCTCAGACACCCGCTTAGAACATAGAGGAGAGAGTCCCCATGTCCCTGCACGGCAACAGCTTCCACAGTCGCGCGAGCTTTACGCTCGGCGCCCGCGCTTACCAGATCTACCGACTTGACGCGCTTGCAGAAACGCTCGCCGCGCAGGGCAGCAGCCTTGCCCGCCTGCCGTACAGCCTGCGCATTTTGCTTGAAAACCTGCTGCGCCGGGAAGACGGCGTCACCGTTACCACGAACGACATCCTGCAGCTTGCCCGCTGGGACGCTGCGGCCGAGCCGTCGCGCGAGATCGCCTTCATGCCGGCGCGCGTCCTGATGCAGGATTTCACCGGCGTGCCTGCCATTGTGGACTTGGCGGCCATGCGGGATGCGATGAAGCTGCTGGGCGGCGACCCGCAGAAGATCAACCCGCTGCAGCCTGCCGAGCTGGTGATCGATCACTCCGTGCAGGTGGATGAGTTTGGCACTACCGGCGCCTACGACGCCAACTCGCTCCTGGAGATGCAGCGCAACCGCGAACGGTACGCCTTCCTGAAGTGGGGCCAGAGCGCCTTTCGTAACTTCAGCGCCGTGCCTCCTGGGATGGGCATCTGCCACCAGGTGAACCTGGAGTACCTGGCGCGCGGCGTCTTCACGACCGAGATCGATGGGGTGCTGACCGCGTATCCGGACACGCTGGTGGGCACCGACTCGCACACCACCATGATCAACGGGCTCGGCGTGCTGGGCTGGGGGGTGGGCGGGATTGAGGCGGAGGCCGCGATGCTGGGCCAGCCGGTCTCGATGCTCGTCCCGCAGGTGGTCGGCTTCAAGCTGCATGGCACGGTGCGCGAAGGCGTCACCGCGACCGACCTCGTGCTGACGGTTACGGAGATGCTGCGCAAGCTGGGCGTGGTGGGCAAGTTCGTGGAGTTCTACGGGCCGGGCCTCTCCGCACTCTCGCTCGCCGACCGTGCGACGATCGCCAACATGGCGCCCGAGTACGGCGCCACCTGCGGCATCTTCCCGGTGGACGAGGAGACGCTGCGTTATCTGCGGCTCACCGGGCGGCCCGAGGAACAGGTCGCGCTGGTGGAGGCCTACTACCGCGAGCAGGGTCTGTTCCGCACCGCGGATACGCCCGACGCCGAATACTCGCAGACCATCTCGCTGGACCTTGCGACGGTGGAACCGAGTGTTGCCGGACCGAAGCGGCCGCAGGATCGTGTGCTGCTGGACCAGGCGCCGGCAAACTTCCGCCAGCAGCTGCCCTCGCTCATGAGCCCGAGGGCGGGCAAGTTTGGCGAGCGCCAGGCGCAGCGCTGGGAGGGTGAGGGCGGCCACGCCTCGGCGAGCGGCGACGTGCTCAGCACGATTGCGGAAAAGGAGCCGGGCGTGCCTGTGCCCCATGAGGATGGGGCGCTCGCTCCGCGGCTGGGGGCGCACGCGCCGGCCTACCTCCACACGGTCCAGGAGCGCTTCGGGGTAGACCCGGACCGCTACCTGGATCATGGCTCGATTGTGATTGCCGCGATCACCAGCTGCACCAACACCTCCAACCCCTCGGTGATGGTGGCTGCCGGCCTGGTGGCGAAGAAAGCCGTAGAGAAGGGACTGCGGGTGCCACCGTGGGTGAAGACCTCGCTTGCTCCCGGCTCCCGCGTGGTGACGGACTACTACAAGAAAGCAGGCCTGCTCCCCTACCTGGACGCGCTGCGCTTCAACATTGTCGGATACGGTTGCACCACCTGCATCGGCAACTCCGGCGCACTGCCGGCGGACGTCTCGCAATCGATCGACGACCACGGGCTGGTGGCTGTGTCGGTGCTGAGCGGCAATCGCAACTTCGAAGGGCGGATCAACTCCGACGTGCGGGCCAACTACCTGATGTCGCCTCCGCTGGTGGTCGCCTACGCCTTGGCGGGCTCGATCACGCATGACATCGTGCGCGAGCCGCTCGGACGTGGACGCGATGGGTCGCCCGTCTACCTGCGCGATATATGGCCGACGCAGGCGGAGGTGGCGGCGGTGGTCGATGCTGCGCTTACTACGGAGAGCTTTCGCAAGGAATACGAATCTGTCACCGCGGGGGATACAAACTGGCAGCGCCTGAGCTTTGCCCAGGGGGATGTGTACCAGTGGGAGCCGGACTCAACCTATATCCGCCGCGCGCCCTACTTCGACGGCATGCCTGCTGTGCCTGCGGCGGTTACAGATATTCGCGGGGCGCGCGTGCTCGCGGTTCTGGGTGACAGCGTGACGACGGATCACATTTCGCCGGCGGGCTCGATCAAGCCGAGCTCGCCGGCCGGGCTCTACCTGGAGCAACACGGCGTGCGACCAGCGGACTTCAACTCCTACGGCTCGCGCCGGGGCAACCATGAGGTGATGGTGCGGGGCACCTTTGCCAACGTTCGCCTGCGCAACAAGCTGGCGCCGGGGAGCGAAGGCGGCGTGACCCGCCTGCTGCCGGAGGGCGACCCGATGTCCATCTATGACGCGTCGGTGGCCTATGCGGAGCGTGGCACGCCGCTGGTCATCCTGGCGGGCAAGGAGTACGGCTCCGGCTCCTCGCGCGACTGGGCGGCGAAGGGTCCGCGGCTGCTGGGGGTGCGCGCGGTGATTGCGGAATCCTACGAGCGGATCCACCGCTCGAACCTGGTGGGCATGGGCATTCTGCCGCTGCAGTTTGCGCCGGAAGAGTCAGCCGAGACGCTTGGGCTGACGGGCGAAGAGGTGTTCGACTTTCCCGGGCTCGCGGAGCTGCTGCGGGCACGATTGCAGAACGGCCGCTCGCTGGACGTAACCGCCACGACCCCTGAAGGCGCGATCCACCAGTTTACGGCGCACGTGCGCATCGACACGCCGCAGGAGATCCTCTACTACGAACACGGGGGCATCCTGCAGTTCGTCCTGCGCCAGCTTGCCGGGAGGCCTTGAAGCGCGGCGCGCATGCAGCGCGGCTCCGCGGGGCGGAGCCGCGCTGCTGCCGTCCTGCTGCCGCCCTGCCCGGGAGAGGCTAAACCGCCGCGCGCACCTCTTCGATGATGGGCTTCAAAAACTCTTCCTGGGACATCTTCCCGAACATGACTGCGCTGCCGCCGCCGGCCAGCACTACCTTGCTCTGAATGCCCATGAAGCCGAAGATGGCCTGCAGGTAGGGACCCTCCTGGTTATACCCTTCGGCGCCGCTGCCCGGCTCATAGCTGCCCAGGCTGGCGATGAGGAAGGTCGCCTTGCGACCGGTGGCCAGACCCTGGTAGCCGCTGGGGCCGGAGCTGAACGTCTTGCCGCTGCGCACCAGGTGATCGATCCACGCCTTGACCACGGCAGGCACGGCGAAGTTATACATCGGCGTGCCGAGCACGATCTCATCTGCGCTCAGGAGCTCGGCGACGAGCTCGTCCGAGATGGCGAGCGCCTGCTTCTGCTCCGGCGAGTGGCCCTCGGGCGGCGTGTAGGCTCCGCCAATCCACTCCATGTCGACAAAGGTGAGGGCGCTTTTGGTCAGGTCGCGCGTGATCACGGTGCCGCCCGGGTTGGCGGCTTTCCAGGCCTCGACGAAGGCGGCGCTGAGGTGCCGTGAGATGGAGTGGTCGCCGCGGGGGCTGGCGTCTACGTGGAGCAGGGTGGGCATAGGGTCTTCTCCTGTTAAACGGTTGTGATAACAAGCATTCAGGCCCTAGAGATGCGTGGCCTGTGCGGAGGATTCCAAAGGATGCAAACCAAAGTGGGATGGGACGAACGGTGGGCGGTGAGCCTGGCGAGGGCCGCGCCGGGGTCTGTGCCGGGGGCGGGACCCGGGTGTGGCAGCTACCGTAGAAGGGCTGGGGGAGTCCAAGGACAGCAGGCCGCTTCTGCGCAAAATGGCTGGACCTGAGAGAATAAGGAGCTGCAGAGCTGGTGCTCCGCGTGGAACACCCGAACCGTGCGATGGCCGATGCCCGGCCCCGCCCCCAGCCCGGCGCGTTGGGCAACTGTCCTTCGGCCTTTATAATCAGCTTTCGACATGTGCTGACCGATCCATCTGATTTCTGCAGTGAGGGTGTGCCTATCTTTCCCGAGACGCGTGGGAGCCAAAACTCCCCTGATGCAAAGAGCCGCCCTGCGTGGGTGCACCGCCGCACGCTAGGAGCAGTCGCTCTCTTCCTGTTCTGCCTTACCGGTCTCTCGGCAACACGAGCCCAGGCACAGCTCCAGACGCAATCGTCCTCTATTGTCACGAGCATCCGCGTCATTGGCAATCGCCGCATTCCTAAGGAGACGGTGCTGGCGCGGCTCTTCAGCCACGAGAACGAGGCGTACGACCCGGCCACTGTGGAGCGCGACTTCAACTCGCTATGGAATACGGGCTACTTTGAGGACGTGCGCATCGAGCGCGAAGATACGCCCAAGGGCATCATCCTCGACATCTACGTGCGCGAGAAGCCCACGATCCGCGAGATCAACTACAAGGGGCTGAACTCGGTTACGACTTCAGACGTGCTGGACGCCTATAAGAAGGCCAAGGTCGGCCTGTCGCAGGAGTCGCAGTATGACCCGACGCGGGTCGCCCGGGCGATCACGGTCATCAAGGAGCTGCTCGCCCAGCACGGGCACCAGTTCGCGATTGTGCGCACCGATGTCAAGGTGATCCCGCCGGCCTCGGTGCAGATCAACTTCACGATCAAGGAAGGGCCCAAGGTCAAGGTCGGCAACATTACCTTTACCGGCAACGAGCATGTAAAGTCGCGCACGCTGCGCGCTTCCATGAAAAACCTGAAGCCGATCGGCGTGCCTCACTCGGTGCTGCTGGAGAACCTCTTTGCCCGCACCTTCGACTCGACCAAGCTCGAGGAAGATGCGGAGCGGGTGCGCCAGGCCTATCGCGACCTGGGCTACTTCCGCGCCAACACCGGCGAGCCGCTCACCCATATTCGCAACGAGGGAGGGCTTTCGCTGCTCACCTTCCGGGCCAAGAATGGCAAGCGCATGGACATCCGCATCCCGGTGGAAGAAGGGCAGCGGTACCGCTTTACGGGCATCACCTTCAGCGGCAACAAGGCGGTGTCGAACACCCGCGCGCTGCGCGCCCAGTTTGCGATGAAGGACGGAGACTGGTTTGACGCGACGGCGTTTGGCAAGGGGCTGGAGAATCTGAAGAAAGCGTACGGCACGCTGGGCTATATCAACTTCTCGCCCCAGCCGACGCCCAAGTACGACGACGCAGCGCGCACCATCTCCTTCAATATCGACATCGATGAGGGGCGGCAGTTCCGCGTCTCCCGGGTGGAGTTCCAGGGCAACACGGTGACGCGCGACTTTGTCATTCGCCGCGAGCTGCTGCTCGAAGAAGGCAATGTGTATGACTCGCACCTGTGGGAGCTGAGCCTGCTGCGCCTGAACCAGCTGGACTACTTCGATCCGCTCAAGGTGGACCAGGACTCGGAGACCCACCAGAACGCCGAGGCCGGGACTGTCGACCTGCTGCTGAAGGTGCATGAGAAGGGCAAGAACTCGATCGGGCTGAACGGCGGCATCAGCGGCCTGTCTGGCTCCTTCCTGGGGCTCAACTACCAGACCAACAACTTTCTGGGGCTGGGCGAAACGCTGAGCGTGCAGGCGAGCGAAGGCAATCTGGCGCGCAACCTGTCGCTGGGCTTCAACGAGCCCTACCTGCGTAACAAGCCGCTCAACGTCGGCTTCCAGGTCTTCACCAGCAAGACCGATTACAACTCGAACAAGTCCTATGGACTGAACAATACCTCGACGACGACAGCCGATGCGCAGAACGGCAACAACGCCACCAACTCGCTGATCCAGAACTACAACCAGTCGTCGACCGGCTTCTCGCTCTCGGCAAGCTATCCGATTCGACGCAGCTTCAAGCGGGTGGGCCTGACGTATTCCTGGAACAAGAGCGCGGTGACGGCCTTCAGCCCCTCGTCGCAGAACCTCTTCCAGACGCTCGCCTTCCGCTCCGGCATCCAGGGCCAGAACGCGTTGACCGGCATCATCACCAGCCAGGCCTCCGCTTCCTTCCAGTACAACCACCTGGACTCGACCTTCATGCCGCGCACGGGCAAGGAGTTCTCAGGCGCGCTGCAGCTGGCAGGCCTCTTTGGCAACGTGCGGTACATTCAGCCGGTGGTGGAGTTCAAGCAGTTCCGTCCGATCAAGGGTTTGCGCTTTACCCCGGAAGGCCACAACGTGCTGGGCTACCGGCTGCAGGCCTCGTACATTCAGGGGATCTCGGGCGACGTGGCGCCGCCCTTCCAGCGCTCCTACCAGGGCGGCGAGTCGGACCTGCGGGGATTTGACATCCGCTCCGGCACCCCGTACGCGTTCATCCCTACGCGCATCCTGTTCAACCTTACGAACCCTGACGGGTCTTGCGTCACGCGCCAGGTGGGCGCGCCGCAGACCGGCCAGTGCATCCAGGTGCCTCTGCCTGTGTACGGCATTGTCTCGGCCGGGGGCGATACGGCTTTCATCTCGAATGTGGAGTACCGGATCCCGCTGGTGGGGCGCACGGCGGCGCTGGAGCTCTTCAACGATTTCGGCGTGGACGCAGCGCTGAACAAGAACCAGCTGCGGCAGAGCCCGGAGGGCATCGCGCAGCTTGACGCTCCTCTGTATGGCTGCCCGAACTACATCAACGGCGCCTGCCAGGGCGGCTTCCAGGTGCCGTTCAGCCGGCTCATCCGGCCCATCTACGGCACCAACTTTGTCCCTCGTGACTCGCTGGGCGCGCAGATCTCGGTGCTGCTGCCGATCGTGAACGCCCCATTCCGCATCTACTATGCGTTCAATCCGGCACGCCTGGTCAAGGATGTGCCGGGTGAGAACCTGATCACGCGCAGCATGTTCCCTGCCGGCGGGGCGGGCGACTTTACCTACGCACGCGCCACGCAGCTGTACGGCTCGCTGTACCAGCTGCGGGAGCCGAGGAAGACCTTCCGGCTTACGGTGTCGACGACGTTCTAGGCTGAGAGTGCCCCAGGCAGCGGGACACCGACAAACGAAAAGGCCAGACCCCTGTGGGGTCTGGCCTTTTTCTGCTGCACTGACCGTGCCTGGCGGGGACTACACACCCATCCCGTACTCGGTTACGGCGACCGGGTCTCCGGCCTTCGAGTAGAAGTCATACGGGGTGCGGTGCTTGAACTTGTAGCGCTGCCGCAGCTCCCGGCCCAGGACCAGCCCGGCCGCCGTGACG
>DASWUY010000074.1:0-7172 GCA_036401435.1 Acidobacteriaceae bacterium
GCAGGCGGGATGATGCCGGCGGGCGAGGCGCCCAAGCCGCAGCGCCCCAGCGGACCCAAGGGCCGTGGACGCCAGCAGTATCCGAAGAGCAAAGAAGGCCCGATGAAGGGCTTCAATCCGCCGCCGCGTTTCCCCGGCGCCATGCTGTCGAACGAGCCCGTACCCATCACCCGCAAGATCACGGTGACGGAGGGAATCAGCGTCAAGGACCTGGCGGAGAAGCTGGACGTGCGCGGCAAGGACCTGATTGCCAGCCTGCTGATGCGGGGTGTCTTTGTCACGGTCAACCAGTCGCTTGACGCAGAGCTGGTCAAGGATGTGGCTGCGCAGTTCGGCGCCGACACCGACATCATCTCGTTTGAAGACGAGATGGCGAATGAGGCCATCGAGAACATCCTTTCGCAGGAGAATATCGACGAACTCGAAGTGCCGCGCCCACCGGTGGTCACGGTCATGGGTCATGTGGACCACGGCAAGACCTCGCTGCTGGACGCCATTCGCGAGACCGACGTTGCCGGCGGCGAAGCAGGCGGCATTACCCAGCACATCGGCGCCTACAAGGTGCGGATCAACAAGCCGGACTCGCCTGCCTTCGGGCGCGAGATCGTCTTCCTGGACACGCCGGGCCACGAGGCGTTTACCCGCATGCGTGCCCGCGGCGCCAAGGTGACGGACATCGTCGTCATCGTGGTAGCAGCGGACGACGGCGTGATGCCGCAGACGCTTGAGGCGGTGGATCACGCGAAAGCGGCGGGTGTGCCGATCATCGTCGCGGTCAACAAGATCGACAAGCCGGAGGCGAATGCGGACCGGGTTAAGCAGCAGCTCGGCGACCGTGGCGTGGTCCCTGAGGCCTGGGGCGGCGATACGATCTTTGTCGATGTCTCAGCAAAGAAGAAGATCAACCTCGACCTGTTGCTTGAGAACATCACCCTGACGGCGGACGTTGCGAACCTCCGGGCCACTCCCGGGCGCTCTGCCGTGGGCACGGTGGTTGAAGCCAAGCTGGATCGTGGCCGCGGCGCAGTGGCCTCGGTGCTGGTGCAGAATGGGACCCTGCGCGCGCAGGATTCCTTCATTGTCGGCAACACCTTTGGCAAGATTCGCGCCATGTTCGACGATCGTGGACGGCCGATTGAAGAAGCAGGACCCTCGACCCCGGTTGAGATCCTGGGTCTCGAAGCGATGCCAGACGCGGGCGACACGTTCCTGGTCGTCTCTGATCGAGACAAGGCCAAGGGCATCGCGCAGTACCGCAAGATGAAGGAGCGCGAATCGACCTTGGCGAAGTCGTCTCGGGTGACGCTAGAAGGCCTGGCCGACCAGATCAAGCAGGCCGGGATGAAGGAGCTGCCGCTGATCATCAAGGGCGACGTGCAGGGCTCCGTGCAGGTGCTGGCCGATTCCTTGCAGAAGATGTCGACCGAGAAGGTGCGGATCAAGGTTATCCACTCCGGCGTTGGTGCGATCACGGAATCGGACGTGCTGCTGGCGTCTGCTTCCAACGCGATCATCATCGGCTTCAACGTTCGGCCGGATCGCAAGTCGTCCGACCTGGCCGATCAGGAGAATGTGGAGATTCGGCTGCACTCGATCATTTACGAGCTGCAGGACGAGATTCGCAAGGCCATGCTGGGGCTGCTCGATCCCGTGTACCGGGAGGCGTACCTGGGGCGCGCAGAGGTGCTCGAAGTCTTCCGCATTCCAAAGATCGGCACCATCATCGGCTGCCGCGTGACGGATGGCGTGCTGCGGCGCGACTCCGACGTGCGCGTGAAGCGGGACGGCGAAGAAGTCTTCAAGGGCAAGCTCACTTCGCTCAGACGGTTCAAGGATGACGCGCGCGAAGTGACGAATGGGATGGAGTGCGGCGTCGGCCTGGGCGGATTCAGCGATGTGAAGCAGGGTGATTCCATTGAAGCATTCACTACCGAGCGGGTGGCGGCCGAGTTGACCGCTGCCAAGCCTGCAGGGGTGGGTGCTGCTACGTAGTTTCGCCTCTGACCTGAAGAGAGAAGCCCGCGCGTTGCGCGGGCTTTTTCCTTCTCGGCGCAGCTCCTGGATCGGCCTTGGGCGGACATCTGTCTGCCCGAACGAAACCAGTCCTCGGCGCGTTCATGTGCGATGCTAGGTCCATGAGCACTGCAGCTGGTCTCCTGGACATCCCCGTTCAACGCATTGATGGCACCGGCACCTCGCTCGCCGAACACCTGGGCAAGGTGGTGCTGGTCGTCAATGTTGCATCGAAGTGTGGCTTCACCTCGCAGTATGCGGGGCTGGAGGCGTTGTACCGGCAGCACCGCGAGCATGGCCTGGTCGTGTGTGGCTTCCCGTCCAATGATTTCGCGGGGCAGGAGCCTGCGTCGAACCAAGAGATAGCCTCGTTCTGCCAGACCAGCTTCGCCGTGGACTTTCCCTTGTACGCGAAGATTCCCGTAACCGGCGCTGCCAAGCATCCCCTGTATGCGGCGCTGGTGGCGGCGCAGCCTGCCACATTGGGCGACACGGCGGGGTTGCGCAAGGATCTCCAGAACTTTGGCGCGACGACCACGGCAGAGCCCGAGGTGCTGTGGAACTTCGAGAAGTTTCTGCTGGGGCGGGATGGTGCGGTGGTGGGCCGGTTCGCTTCCAATGTCGCGCCTGATTCGCCCGAGCTGCGGAGAGCGATCGAGGCGGAGCTGGCCAAGTCCTAGCTCCATCGGCTTAAGGAACAGGTCTGTGTAGAGCGCGTGGCTTACCGCGCTTTGCACGCACTCCGCTTTTCATGCGGTACGCCTCGATGTGGACGGCGTGAAGGCTGCAGGCCGGGACCTGCGGACGGGCTGGGCGCCGTGCCAGCGGCGGATCGAGTTGGTACCAGTCATGCGCTCTTCGGGCAGGCAGCTTGCGCTGATCCTGGCCGGGCTGCAAGTGCAACAAAGCACGTGAAAACCACGGGCCGCGCGGCCCCAGGTGGGCGCGGCTCTCTGCCGCAGGCTGGTGATTACTACCTGGCCGTCTTCGCGCACACTCTTGTAACTCGCTTAAGGAAGCCGAAAAAAAAGTTCTCTAACCAGGGCGTTTCGTCTTAGACTCTCTAGCGGATTGCAAAGGTGCCCTGCGAGCGCACCGAAACTGCCGGGTGCAGTCCAGGGCCCGCCTCCACTGCGCACGGCCGGAACCAGCCAGCCCGAAAACTCTGTCCAGGGAGAGAGTTGAATCTCCAGCCAACCCGAGAAGTGCGCGGCCGAATGTTCGGCTGGAGGAGTCACCGCTATGTACGCATCCATTCGATCCCACCGATCCATGATTTCCGCTTCGGCCATCCTCGCGGCTGTAAGCGTGCTGCCTGCCCTTGCTGCGCCGAAGTCCTCCTCGAGCGGCGTCATCGATGCTCTTCAGAAGAAGTACACGATCACCGAGACCACGCCCGACTTTGAGCAGATCACGCGGGACGGCACCACCATGGCCATGAAGACGGCAGGCGTGTACAGCATCCCGGCCAACCTGGTCATCAAGCCGGACAACCAGGTGGTGGACGGCAAGGTGAAAACGCCGGGAATGATGGTGCGCATGATGTGGACCAAGTCCGGCGCGCACGTACTGCAGAACGGGGACAAGGTCTATGTCACCAAGATCGACAGCAAGAGTGAGTCGGGCGGCGACACGCTGCGCTTTGGCCTGCTGACGGTGGACGCGCTGGACGTGAGCGGTTCGGAGTCGAAGAAGAAGTACGACGCGTATGTCTCCTTCAAGTTCAAGAAGGGCTACCTGGACGAGCCGCCTCCGGAGGAGGTGGAGCAGGCGGTAGAGGCCGTGCTGGCGCCTGACACCGGGGACGATGCCAAGGGCGGGGACAAGGCGGACGCAGGAGCACAGGCGCCGGCTCATGCGTCCGCACCGAAGGCGGCTGCGCCGGCACCGGCGGTTGCCGCGGTCGCGCCCGCGCCAGCCCCGGCTGCTCCGCCGCCCACGATCAGCATCGGCGAGTCTTCGACCGAGGTGTTGCAGGCCATGGGCATGCCGTTGCAGATGATCGACCTGGGCAAGAAGAAGATGTATGTCTACAAGGCGATGAAGATCACCTTTATCAACGACAAGGTAGCGGACATGCAGTAACACGGGCGCGATGTAGAGAAGCGATCGAGGAGATGGACATGGTGTGGAATGCTCGCAAAGGATCAACGAATTACAGGCGCCTGGTAGCTGCAACCCTGCTGGCCGGCTTGTTGCCCCTGGCTGCCGTCGCGGGCCCTTCCGCGCCCAAGAAGTCCGCCCCGGCGCCGGCTGCTTCAAAGCCGTCCGCCCCGAAGACAAGTTCCGCCCCTGCCAGCCATTCGAGTGGCAGCAGCTCGGGCACCAAGAGCGGCAGCACGAGCGCAGGGGGTAGAACGGGCAGCACCGGGTCATCCGGCAGAAGCGGCGGGTCCAGCGGGACAGCGTCCACCAAGCCGAGCGTGACCCACGATACGAAGACCGGGAACACCACCACCAAGACCGCGAGCGGCAAGGAAGTGACAAAGACGCCGACCGGTAAGGTGGCGAGTGTGAAGACGGCGAACGGGAGCGAGGCCAAGTTCTCCTCGAACGGCAAGGTGAAGGAAGTGCACACGGCCAACGGGATGACGGTCTCGCACGGGCCGGCTGGCGTGCGGCGCACGGTCGTCGAGCGCCCCGACCACTCCAGGGTAGTAGCTGAAGGTCATGGGCGGGGTTATATTCAGCGCCCCTATCACTACGGTGGTCACGAGTACTATCACCGCGCCTACTACTACAACGGTGGCTACTACAACGCCTACTACCGCGGGTACTACTACAACGGCGTCTTTCTGAATGGCTACATGCCGGCGTACTACTATCCCGCTGCGTACTATGGCTGGGCCTACAACCCGTGGCCGGCGCCGGTAGCGTACGGGTGGGGTTGGGGAGGATCGCCCTGGTACGGGTACTACGGAGCCTACTTCGCTCCTTACCCGGTGTATCCGAGCGCCGCATACTGGCTGACGGACTACCTGGTGGCGGCCAGCCTGGCCAATGCCTACGCAGCAGCCGCAGCCTCTGCACAGCTGCACCCCCAGCGCCTGAGCGCTCCTCACCTGGTGTATGCGTCCTATGATCCCTCGACCGGTACCACGTCGCCGACCATGACCAAGGAAGTCAAGGACGCGGTGTCTGAGGAGATCAAACGGGAGTTGGCGGCGCAGAAGGCTTCTGCCGGCGCTGACACGAACGTGGCCAGCCTGGCCACCTTGCTCGGGGATGGACAGCCGCATGTCTTTGTTGCTTCAGCCGGGCTCACGGTGACCTCTGCAGGGCAGGACTGCGGGCTGACCGAAGGCGACGTGCTGACCCTGAAGACGCCGCCTGCCAAGGACGCGAGCGGCGCAGACCTGACCGTGCTGGCCAGCAAGCAGACCGATTGCTCAAAGGACAGCCTGGTCACGGTGCAGATGACGGACCTGCAGGAGATGCACAACAACCTGCTGTCCAACATCGACAAGGGCATGGCCGAGATGAAGGACAACCCGGGCAAGGGCGGGCTGCCGGCGCCCCCGGCGGATGCGATCGCCGGAACCAAGCAGGCTCCTTATGCGGCGGCGGCGCCCGCTGCTGACCCCAATGGTGCTGCCGAGCTGGACAAGACGGCACAGGAGGGCGCGAAGGCTGAGCAGGAGGTGGTTGCGGAAGCGACCGCTCCTGACGGCACGGACGAGACCGCGGCGGCACCGGCACAGTCGCCCATCGGCGGACTGGCTCCCTCGGCTGCCCCGCAGCGCAAGGCGGGGCCCGTGGCCATTGCGATCGGACAGACGCCTGCCCAGGTGATCGCGAGCAAAGGGGAGCCGCTCAGCAAGGCGAACTTCCCCACCAAGCTCATCTACATCTACTCCGACATGAAGATCATCTTCGTGGGCGGTAAGGTGAGCGACGTGCAGTTCCAGTAAGCGAAGGCTATAGCCGAGGAGGGGGAGTGCGCGGCTGCGCACTTCCCCTTTTTTCTTGCTCGTGCGAGACACCGCGTAGGCTGCCCTTACAATCATCCCCATGGATCTTGCGCGCATCCAGGCTGCTTTGCAGGAGCAGGGGCTGGACGCCTGGCTGTTCTACGATCATCACGGCCGCGATCCCATCGCCTACAGGCTGCTGGGGCTTGACCCCTCGGCCCACGTGACGCGGCGCTGGTACTATCTCGTTCCCGCCCAGGGCGAGCCGCGCAAGCTCGTCCACAGGATCGAGTCCTTCCGCCTGGACGGCCTGCCGGGGGCCAAACAGATGTACTCCTCGTGGCAGGAACACGAAAGCCAACTGGCCGGCATGCTTTGTCCCTTCACCCGCGTGGCCATGCAGTACTCGCCGCGCAACGCGATCATGTATGTGTCGATGGTAGACGCGGGGACGGTGGAGTTGTTGCGAGGCCTGGGCAAGACCATCGTCAGCTCCGCCGATCTCATCAGCCACTTCGAGGCTGTGCTTGGCGAGGAACAGATCGCGAGCCACTATGAGGCGCAGAGGGCTATCGATGCCATTCTGCCGGAAGGTTTCAAGGAGTTGAGGCATCGCCTGGACACCGGCCGGACGACGACCGAGTACGACCTGGTGATGTGGCTGGCGGAGGCCATGCGTCGTGAGGGCCTGGAGTGGGAGCACGGGCCCAACGTGTCCGTCAATGAGAACAGCGCCGACTCGCACTACGAGCCTCGCCCTTCGACTTCGCGCACCATCGAGGACGGGGACTTTCTGCTGGTCGACATCTGGGGGCGCAAGGCACGGCCGGGAAGCTGTTTCTACGACATCACGTGGACCGGGGTTGTAGGCCGGGAGCCAACTCCCCGGGAGCAGCAGGTATTTCTCGCCGTGCGCGAGGCAAGGGATGCAGCCATTGCCGCGATCCAGCAGGCCTTTGCAGCCGGTATGCCGATTGCCGGCTGGCAGGCTGATGATGCCGCCCGCCGGGTCATCGAGCATGCGGGGTTCGGGCCCTACTTCACGCACCGTACGGGACATAATATCGGCGCCGAGATCCATGGCAGCGGCGCGCATCTGGACAACCTCGAGTCGCATGATGAACGTGTGCTGCTGCCCTGCACCTGCTTCTCGGTCGAGCCGGGCATCTACCTGCCGGAGTTTGGCATACGCAGCGAGATCAACATGATGACGTCGGCCCGCGAGGCAGTGGTGACCGGGCGTGTCCA
>DASWUY010000075.1:0-1944 GCA_036401435.1 Acidobacteriaceae bacterium
TTGTGCCGGCATAGACGATCTGCCGTGCCACAGGGTCCTGCATCAGCACCCGCGTGCGGCGAGCCGTAGAGGGGATACCCTGCACCTTGCGAAACAGTGCACCGCCGTTCAGGCTCTTGTAGATGCCCGAGCAGGCGCTGGCATAGACGATGGAAGGCGCACCCGGGTCAATGATGATCGAGAAGACATCCGAGTCGTCAATGATGCCTTCCTTAACGTTGTCCCAGTGCTGCCCTCCATCGGTGGTCTTCCAGGGCAGGTGCCAGGTGCCGGCATAGATGGTGTTTGGATCTGTCGGATCGATGGCAATCGACTCCACCTCCCGCAATTCGGTGCTGCCTGCCTCGCTGATGCGGGTCCACTGCTGCCCGCCATCGCTTGACCGGAAGATACCGGCGATGGTTCCGGCAAGCAGCACCTTGGGGTTCGAGGGCGCCTGGGCCAGCGCCCGCACGGATTGTCCATCCATTGAGGGGACAGACGCCCAGTGCTGCCCTGCATCATGCGAGACGTAGATGCCGCCGCCCGTCCGGTCCACCTGGAAGACGCCGGCGAATATTGTCTTCGCGTCGGAGGCGTCGACGACGATGTTATCGACGATCAGGTCGTCACCCGCACCGAGCTTCGCCAGGCGGGTCCAGCTTGAGCCACCATCGCCGGACTGGTAGATCCAGCTACTGGTTGTTCCGAGGTACAAGTGCCGCGGATTTCCCGGCTCCGCCGCCAGGCTCCGCGCCGAACCGCCGTAGGGCCCTACCGGCTTCCACCGCGCCGCAAAGGCGCTGGTGGCGAGCGTTAGAGCGGCAAGCGCGATGCATTGCACTGCGCGCACGCCCCGCCCCCAGCGCAGGCCGGGCCAGGCGGGCTTCTCCGGCTTGTCCAGCCTTTCCGACCCTTTGATCCAAGTCTTCAAGTCATCTCCCCCCGGGAGCTTTTCAAACGCCTCACGTACCTATCGGCCAAAATGCGGGTCCCTGCACTGGCAGAAAAAAGGGCTGACCGAGTTTCCGGCCAGCCCTTTCGTGTGTGGGTGGGAGCGCCCCACCCGGCGGTGACTACTTCTTCTTGTGGTGGTGGTGCCGTGCCGCGTGGGCTGCTGCGGTGCGGGGCTGTGCCTTCATACCCGACTCGTCCACGGCCGTTGTACCCGGCATGTCCGTGTCGAAGGTAGCGCCTGCAGGTACCAGGTAGTTGTCCACCTCGTTGGCTCCCTTGGTGCCGGTACGGACCGAGATGCGTGAGGCATCAATGCCCTTCTCCTTGACCAGGTAGTCCTTGGTGTTGACAGCGCGCTGGGCAGCAAGCTTCTCAGGCGTCATGGCTACAGCCGCCTTCTTGTGCTTGCCTCGGGTTGCCGGCTCGGCCGTCGGGGCGGCATTGCCGACCACGACCAGCGAGGCATCCGCGGTGCGCTGTGCGTTCAGGGTGACGTCGTCAAGGCAGGCCTTGGCTTCGTTGTCGACACGTGCCGGACGCTTCTTGTCGCGGTCGAAGGTGATCGAGCAGAGCGTCGAAGTCTTCGGTGCGGGAGCGGGCGGTGCGGCGACGGTAACCGTTGTGGTTGCAGAAGCAGTCTGACCCTTGTCATCGGCCACATTGCAGGTGACGGTGATGCTGCCAGCCGGAGCGCCTGCCGTTGCCAGGGTCGCCGTGTTCGACGTGCCGCTGATGTTGCCGGAGGAAGCCGAGTAGCTGTAGGTCAGAGGACGGTTCTGCGGGCTGACACCCATGGCCGTGATCGTTGAGCTGTCGCCCGGGTTCACGCTTGCAGGGTTGGCCGAGCAGGAGATGGTAGGCGGCTCAAACGGCTTGACGGTAAAGTTCGCCGTGCAATCGGCAAACTGCCCCGGCTTGGCGCCTTCGCTCACGTGACCGGTAACCGTGTACTGGCCCGGCGCCAGGGTGGTGGTATCTACCGTGCCGGTCGAGTTGTCACCCTTGACG
>DASWUY010000076.1:0-3993 GCA_036401435.1 Acidobacteriaceae bacterium
GAGTCCGGTCATATGGTCTACGTGCAGGAAGATGCTCTGCACAAGTTGCATGACAGGGTGTCGGCCTTCATCCGCTCGTCATCCAACCAATAGGACTGGAAAACAAGGAACGAGAGAGATGCCGGACGCCGCAAGACTCACCGCAGAACACGTACGTCTTTTCGGGGCGCAGCCTACGCTTTTCATTGCGCCGGGGCGCGTCAACCTGATTGGCGAGCACACCGACTACGCGGGTGGCTTCGTCATGCCGGCCGCCATTGACTTTGCCACGCTCGCCGCCGTGTCCCCGCGCGAAGACAACAAGATCGTCATCCGTTCTGACAACTTTGACGAGACCATCGAGCATGATCTTGACGCGCTGCCGGCCAAGGGCAATCACCACTGGAGCGACTATCCCATCGGGGTCGTCACCGTGCTGCGTGCCTCGGGCATTGCAGTCAAGCCCTTCAGCCTCTCGCTCGATGGCGACGTGCCGCTGGGAGCAGGCCTGAGTTCCTCGGCGTCGATTGAAGTGGCTAGCGCCCTTGCCACCCTGTTCGCTGCCGGTACCAGCCTGCCGCCGGAGGAGACAGCCAAGCGCTGCCAGCGCGCGGAAAACGGGTATGTGGGCGCTAACTCCGGCATTATGGATCAGTTCATTGCCTGCTGCGGACGGGCCAACAACGCCCTGCTGCTGGATTGCCGCTCGCTCGCCTACCGGCTGGCTCCCATACCCGAGCACCTCAGCCTGGTGATCTGCAACACGATGGTGAAACACTCGCACGCCGGCGGTGAGTACAACACCCGCCGCGCCGAAGTAGAGCAGGCCACGGCCATCCTGCGATCCCATCGGCCAGAGATCGAACTGCTGCGCGACGCCAGCGTGGAAGACCTGGAGGAGTGGGGCGCGGAGATGCCGCCCAATGTACTCAAGCGCGCCCGCCACATCATTACTGACTCCTGGCGCGCCGTGGCTGCAGCGGATGCGCTTGACGCGGGGGACCTGAAGACCCTCGGCCGGCTTATGGCGGAGGCACACATCAGCTACCGCGACGACTTCGAGGCCAGTGTTCCCGAGGCTGACCTGATGGTCGACCTGGCAAACCAGCAGCCGGGCCTGGTGGGTGCGCGGCTCACCGGGGGCGGCTTTGGCGGCTGCACGGTAAACCTGGTAGAAAACGAGCACGTAGACCCATTCATTGCGGCGGTTGGCCCTGCCTACGAGCAGAAGACCGGCATCAAGCCTGAAATCTACCGTTGTAAGGCTTCAGACGCGGCGCACCAGCTGTAGCCGCACCCGAGCGCGCCGCAAGCGGAAGATCCTTCCACTAGAACAGCCTGGCATGCGGAAAGCGCCTGTCGCCTAGCTCGCCCTCCGCTACCAGGTGCAGGGAAAGCTGCTCGCCGGCCGGCGCGACCGCGAAAAATTCTGTCACATAACCGACCGCCTGGCGCAGGATACGGATCTCGCGCTCGGCAATCGGCAAAGCTTGCACGTGGGCGCGCGGCCTTGCCCCAAGGGGTACAGCCCGATGGACCCAGCCGATGTGCCAGTGTTCCGCAGCGGAGTCGACCCGGAGCAGTGCATACTTGCGCCAGCCGCCCAGCACGGGCGCATGGAACATGGGGAAGGGAAAGACGCGATTGTTCGGGACGGAAGAGCGTTCATCGCCAGCGATCACGACCGTACGACATGGGTCCAGGGCTGCCTTCGCCGTGTCGCCGATCGCTTGGCAGTGCCAGTAGTGTGTCTCCTGCACGCTGTCATGCCTCAGGCCACCAAGCGCGAACATGAATGGCCAGAGTAGGTGGTCTACCCCCCGGAGGGTCGGCGGGACCGGCGCGACGGAAACCACGCAGCCGCTCACTCGAGCTCGCCGAAGACCTTGCTCAGCCATGCCTGCCAGCGCTCCACTCGCCTGCGAATCCAGAAGAAGAAGAGGATGTACGCAACGCCGGCCACAAGCACGACAGCAACCCTCACCCGCAGCGGAAGAGACGTGCCGCTGACCAGGCTGCTGAAGAAGAGCGGGCCGAAGATGAGGAAGGCGAAGATGGCGATGCCGGAGAACTCCGTGTTCCAGAAGTGATGGTGCGACGGCCCATCGTCGCGCTTGCTCGAGGTACGAAGCCATGAGTCCCACAGCGGCGCTTTGAAGCTGAGGCTCTGCGCCAGCCTTGCCTCAATACCGGTGATGAAGTAGCTGGCGCGCGCGATCCTCTCCTGCGCGGCGAACCACATGGACAGCACCAGGCTGCTGAGTGCCGGCACCACCAGCGCAAACATGAAGAAGCTCAGCGCCGTCCCCTTGGCGTTCATCCCTGCGGTGAGCACAATGCCAATCGCAGCCAAGCCAAAGGACATCACCTGGTTCCCGTCCTCCATGGCGCGCAGGATTTCGGCCCGCAACGAGCGATACTGCTCAAGTTCCAGATCGTCCTGTGTCATCGGCAAGGGTCCTTGATGCCGGCAAGAAGCGCTTGGCGCCGGCTCGGCTGCGCACATAGGGCAGAAAGTAGTCCTGCACTTTATACCTGAAGAGAAAGCTCCATGGGCCTTCCAGGAAGCGTCGCGGGCTGGACTCCACCTCCATCCCCGGCAGGTAGTGGATGCGTCCGCTGCGATGAAGCAGGCGTGCCAGCCCCAGCTCCGTCTGGGCTATTCCGCCCGACACCGGGTAGCCCTCGCCCCCCAGGCAGCTTTCGCGACGAAAGGCCACATTGCCGCCCAGGATAAAGGGCATACTCCTGAAGAACACCCGATAGAAACCCACCAGCACTGTCTGAACGAGGAAAACATACAAGCGGGCCCACGCAGGCAGCCCTGCGAAGCGATAGCAGCAGGTAACGGCGGCTACCTGCGGAGCTTCACGCAACGCCTGGTAGATGTGGAGCAGCCAGCCAGGCGGGGCCACGCAGTCCGCATCGAGGATGACCACCAGGTCTGATCGTGCCGCGAGCACCCCCGCTCGCTTGGCCAGCAACTGGCCCGCGGTGGAAACGTGAATCAACCGGCAGGAGAAGCTCGCAGCAATGAGAGCAGTAGCGTCATCCGAGCAGTTGTCCACAACCAGCACCTCGTAAGGCAAGGGCAGGCTCTGGCTCGTCACCGCCTCAAGGCACAGACCGAGAACCCGCTCCTCGTTCCACGCGGGGATGACGATGGTGATAGCGGGTCGCGACGCCGCCGGTCGCCACGTGCCCTGCTCCCGCATAACAATCGAGCTACGGGCGTCATCGACGGTCGCCATAGACGTCGCATTGTTACAGGTTCTTGAATGCGAGCACAAGCAGGAACAGGACGTTGTCGCGATGTGATTTCAGGGCGCTGCGATCGTCCCACCCACCGTGCCGACCAGGCCGTTGCCGCCACGGCAAAGCATGTGGCGGCTGCGCCGTGGCTGTCCTTGCAGAAGTGGCAGGTTCGCGCGAGTAGATGCAGGGGCGAATGGCAGGGAAGCTGTCAGGCAGGGCGATAGGAGGCGTGGTCTTCCTCCGCAGCAGGGAGGATGGTAGAGGCAGTCCCATCCCGCAGAAGAAGGCTGACGAACACTGCCAGGAGCGCGACGGCTGCCAGCCCTACGATGTAACGCGACTCATACGTTCCATGCCGGTCGTAAAGGTGGCCGATCAGCAGCGGGCCGGTGGCGCCGCCAATGGCATAAGCGGTCCAGGTGAGCCCATAGAGCACGGAGAAGTGTTTGCGCCCGAAGTAGCGCGCCAGCAGGTACGGAGCGATGTCAGCCTCACTGCCGAGGCCGGCACCGAGCATGGCGGCACCAAGCAGCGCGACCGAAGAGGTGCCGGCAAACGCCAGCACCAGCGTGCCTGCGGCCGAGAGCAGAAGAATGAGCGACTGCATGCGGTGCGCCGAAAAGCGGTCGATGAGGTACCCCGTGACCAGCCGGCCTACGATGCCTGCGCCTCCTCGCACGGAGAGCGCAAGCGCTGCAGCGTGCCAGCGTCACCCGGCGGTCGTGCAGCATGGCCGCCATGTTGGTGACGAGGCCGTTC
>DASWUY010000077.1:0-6619 GCA_036401435.1 Acidobacteriaceae bacterium
GTTGGAGATCGACTATGCAGGGATCGACTTGTCAGCGCCCGACGGGATTCGCTATCGATTCATGATGGAAGGGAAAGATGCGACCTGGCAAGAGGTGGGAGAACGCCGGCAAGCCTTCTACGATCACTTATCACCGGGCAATTACAGGTTCCGCGTGGCGGAATCAAATGACATCGGGCAGTGGACCGAGCTGAAGCTGCCCCTTTCCATTCAGGTACGCCCGGCCTTTTACGAGACTGCGTGGTTCCAGCTGCTTACCGTATTGGCTTTCGCAGGTCTCTTGTACCTCGCGTACGCCATGCGCGTTCGCATGCTGACAAACGCACTTAGAGCCAAACTGCAGGAGCGAGCGGACGAACGTCTCCGCATCGCGCGAGAATTGCACGACACTCTCCTCCAGTCGCTCCATGGGCTCATGCTTCGTTTCCATTTCGCGACCAACGAGCTTCCTGAAAATGAGCCGGCCCGGGAACCGCTTCAACTCGCACTGGAGCGCGCCGATACAGCGTTCCTGGAGGCAAGACAGCGCATAGAGTCCTTGCGCGATGAAGTTCCCGATGAGACTCGCTTCCACGTGCAGCTGTTACAAATGGCCCAAAATCTTGACGTCCAGAGTCACCTTGAATTCGTCGTAAGGGAGGAGGGGGACTCCAGGGCCATCGTCGCGCAGGTGCAAACCGAGCTATGCCGCATTGCGCGAGAGGCTCTCGTAAACACGCTCAACCATGCGAAGGCTACCAGGGCCAGCATCCAGTTAATTTACCTGCCATCTGAATTGCGCATGTGCTGCCGCGACAACGGCATTGGCATCCCTGGGGAAGTCATGCGCACCGGGCGCAGAGCCGGGCATTGGGGGCTTGTGGGCATAGCGGAGCGAACCGCCACCATTGGCGGAAAGCTGAAGATCGCAGAAGCCAGAGGCGGCGGAACAGACATAGAGGTCAGTGTTTTGAGACGCAGAGCTTACCGGAGAGCGAGGCCTTCAATGCAACGCCTGCTCTCAGTCTTCCATCCGGAACATCCGGAACACAAGATAGCGATCACCATCGACCCTGGCCATGATCCAGGACCTTAACTTCCCTCAACCTGACAAAGCATCTGTCACAGCCCCCTGCGGCCCCGCGTTCAGGCCGCCGTGAATACCTGCCACAGAAGCATCGCGTTCAGCGCCATAATCACCCCTGCCGTCACCCACCCCAGGCGCGCGATCAGCGGCCTGTTCGCAAACGCGCCCATCACCGCCCGCCTCCCCGTCAGCAGCAGCAGAGGCACCAGCGCAAACGGCAGCGCGAAGCTCAGCACCACCTGCGAGAGCAGCAGGATGCGCAGCGGATCCAGGCCCGCGCCAATGACCACCAGCGCAGGGACAAGGGTGAGCAGGCGGCGCAGAAAGATGCTGAAGCGCACCTCCAGAAAGCCTTCCAGGATCACCTGCCCGGCCATCGTGCCCACCGTAGCCGACGAGAGCCCGGAGCAGAGCAGGGCCACCGCAAAGATGGTCGCCGAGGCCTGGCCCAACAGGGGGCCCAGGGTCTGGTGGGCGTCTTCAATAGACAGGCCGTGCGGCCAGCTGCGGCGGGCGAAGGCGGCAGCGGCCACAATCACCATCGCGGAGTTGACCAGCCAGGCACCGTTCATCGCGATCAGCACGTCCAGCCTCTCGTAGAAGAGCATCCTCGCGCGCCGAGCCTCAACCTGGTGGGGTGATGCACCAGCCAGTTGCTGCCGCAGGCGGGGCTGCACCAGGGCGGAGTGCAGGTAGACCACATGCGGCATCACCGTCGCCCCCAGCATGCTAACGGCGATGTAGATGCTGCGGCGGTCCACGCTCGGCACCAAGGTGTAATAGAGCGCGCTCTTCCACGCCGGATGGATAAAGCCGAGCTCCAGCGCATAGCAAACGCCAATGATGCAGACAAAACCCACGATGACGATCTCGAACCGGCGAAAGCCTCGCGACTCCAGCGCCAGCAGCGCGAAGACGAGCACCGTGACCACCAGCGCCGCAGCGAAGAGGATGCCCGTGCGGCTCATACCATGCGCCGCGAGCGAGACGCCGAAGAGCAGGTAGACCCCCAGAGCCGCGCCCAGAAACTCCGCGAGGTCGGTTGCGAGTGCGGCAATCTCCGCCGCTACCCACAGCAGGTACGTGGTGCTGCGCGAGAAGTGCGTGCGGCAGTTCTGCGGCAGCGTGCGCCCCGTCGCGATGCCCAGCTTGGCCGAGAGATACTGGATCAGCATGGCCATCGCGTTCGACCACAGCAGGACCCACAGCAGCTTGTAACCGAAGCGGGCGCCCCCGTCGAAGTTGGCGGCAAAGTTGCCCGGATCGATGTAGGCGATCGCGGCAACGAAGGCTGGGCCCGCATGCGCCAGGAGCTGACGCACGTGGCCCGCCCGCGGAGCTGACGCAGCGTTTGCAGGGTCGAGTTGGAGAGCCTCGTTCATCGGTCTCTGGGAACGCAATCTTTATGCGGCGTTGAGGAGCGTCCGTCTACGCCGCGTTCCGTCCCGGGTCGGCAGTATGGAATCCCGCCCGGCGGGACGCGCGGACCGCTGGCTGCACATGAGTGACATGGGGTTGCAGGATCCAAGCAGGGGTGCAAGATCAAAGTATAGAGTGCGCTTGTGGCCGGCGCATGACTTACGTACCGCCAACGCCAAGCCCATCGCGATCTTCGCGCAAGAAAAAGGGCCGCCCTGAGGCCGCCCCTTTCCTGTTTCCCTGATCTCTCAATGTTCCTATCCAGCAGCGAGGCTCAGTGTGCTCCAACCGCCTTGGGCTCGCGGGCGCCCAGCTCCGTCAGCCGCTTCGAGAGCAGCTGCTCCAGCCCCTCCAGCGCCTTCGAGAAGCCATCGATGCCATCCTTCAGCTTGTCGTGGGCCATGCGGTCCTCCGCATGCATCTTCTCAAAGGTCTCTTCGTCCATCGTGAGCTTCTCGATGTTGAGGCTCTTCGCGTTGGCCGGGTCCAGCTTGCGCGGCAGGTCTCCCTGCTTCGCGTCGAGCTCCTCCAGCAGCTTCGGAGAGATGGTAAGCAGGTCGCAGCCGGCCAGCTCCTCGATCTCCTCAATGTTGCGGAAGCTCGCTCCCATCACCACCGTCTGGTACCCGAACTTCTTGTAATAATTGTAGATCGTGGTCACGGACTGCACGCCCGGATCGTCCGCCCCGGTGTAGTCCTTGCCCGTATCGTTCTTGTACCAATCCAGGATGCGGCCGACGAAGGGCGAGATCAGGGTCACCTTGGCCTCCGCGCACGCCACCGCCTGGTGCAGGCCGAAGAGCAGCGTAAGGTTGCAGTGGATGCCCTCCTGCTCCAGCTTCTCGGCCGCCTTGATGCCGTTCCACGTAGACGCGATCTTGATCAGAATGCGCTCGCGGCTGATGCCTGAGTCCTCGTACATCTTGATGATCTGGTGCGCCTGCTCCAGCGTCTTCTCGGTGTCAAAGGAGAGGCGTGCGTCCACCTCGGTCGACACGCGTCCCGGCACGATAGCCAGGATCTTCTTCCCGAACGCGACCGCCAGGTGCTTGAAGGCGTCCGCAGCGATTTCCTTGTCGTCCGCATCCTCGCCCAGCCGCTGCTTTGAGCCGAGCAGTACGTCATCGACGATCTGCTGGTAGGCTGGCATCCCGGCAGCCGTCGTGATCAGCGACGGGTTGGTGGTGGCGTCCTGTGGCTTTACCTTCTCGATAGCCTGAATATCGCCCGTGTCGGCGACCACAACGGTCATCTTGCGCAACTGTTCCAGCAATGTCTGTGCCATGATTCCTCCAAAACGTCTCTAGGACCAGGTCCGCTGCACAGGGCGTCGCCTCAGGCGCTGCGGTTCTCGGTCGTCACTTCCGGTGGTCACTCGATTAGATGAGTCCCAAGAGCCCCCCGGCTCAGCGATCTGGCCGTTTCAAGGTCGAAGGCTGCGGCCGCCGCCTGGCGAGGCGGCTTGCGGTGATTATGTCATGGCCGGGCGGGCAGATGCCGCAGGAAAGCGCAGGGCAGCATGCCCGCCGTGTCTGGCTCGTTCCGCAGCCGGCCGCCGGCCCATGCGCTGGCTACCGCGGTGGCCTAGGAGCGGTCTCCTCCGCGGGCGCAGAGGGCGCGCTCTCGTTCCCGGACGTGTCCACCGCCGAGACTCTGTAGGTGTACCGCACCCCCGGCACGACCGAGCCATCCCGCCAGCCCGCGGTAGGCAGAAGAGGGCTGACCCGGGCCATTGAGCCCGCCGAGCCCTGCTGGCGATACACAATGTAGCCGGCAAGATCAGCGTCAGCATCCGCAGTCCAGGAGAGGTCGATCGCCGAGCGCGGGGCGCTCGTGTCCGCGACCGCCTCCACGCCCTGCGGCACCGCCGGCGGAAAGCGGTCCTTGGCGTCGACCATAACAGCCGGGCTCGGGCCGCTGCTTACCTCCACCGCGTGCCGGTCGAGCGTGAGCCGCGCCACCTGCTCCACCGTGTACGAGTAGGTACGGTTCAGCGCCGCTTGGCTGTCGATCGCGTGGTCGAGCGGCCACCCCGTCCCCAGCGTTCCGGCGGGTGTGGGCCCGGCCAGCTCCGGTTCCACCAGCTCCAGCGCCTGCTCCAGCGGCTGCGGGACGCCGGCCCGCGTCTCCTCGCTGCCTGGCCGGGGACCCTCCCCAGGCGCGAGGATGCGGGTGCGGTGCAGACGCAGCAGGCGCTGCACTTGAGCACCCGCGCCCGCCGGAGCGAGGCTCGCAGCTAGACCGTCAGGCGTCGGCGCAACCGCGGCCTGCCAGCCCAGCACGATGCCCCTCCCTTCCGCCGTCACACGCAGGGCCGCAATGCGAGGCGGCGCCGCACCCGCCGCAGTGTAGGCGGGGTTTGAGGGACCAGCAGAGAGCCCTTTGTGGTTCTGCAGCAGGAGCGTATAGGTCAGCAGGCGCGGCGCACCCTCGGCAAGCGCCACGGGCAGCGTGTCGGTGTACGTCGCGGGCTGGCCCGGGGGCTGCAGCAGGTTGGCCGCCGGGGTGCACGGCTGGCCAGGCAGTGCGCGGCACACCAGCGCGCGCTGGTTGCCGGTCAGCAAAACCCGGTCCGTCGACCGCCGAGGCATCGTCCAGTGCAGGGTCACCGTCGTGCCCGCCCGCTCCGCGGTCAGATCAAGAGGAGGTGCAGGCAGCTTCAGGCTGGGGGGCTGCGGAGCGCCGGTAGTACCGCATCCCGAAAGCAGCACGCCGGAAAAGAGGAATGCCGCAAACAAGCCCCCCGCAAGCCGCTCGTCCCTCCAAAAATGGAGCGTGCCGCAACGCTGCAAACCGGGCCCCGGGCCAGGCACCAGAGCAGGCTGCTGCGAGCGCGGAGGCAGGGGCTGCAGGCGGAGCGCTCGGGTGTTCATGCCAGAGTCAAGCGTACACGAGGCCGCCAGGCCGAAGGCCTGGAGCGGGTCACCCCAGCAGGTGCTCCAGTGCAGGCCCGATCCGCGGAAAGCGAAAGCAGAAGCCGCTCTGCACAAGCGCCTCGGGCAGCGCGCGGCAGCTGGACAGCACAGCGACATCGGCCATCTCGCCCAGCGCCAGGCGCAGCGCGAACGCAGGTGCGGGAAGCACGGCAGGCCGGTGGAGCACCTGGGCCAGCGCGCCCGTGTACTCCGCGTTCGTCACCAGATAAGGCGCAACGCAGTTCACCGCCCCGCGCGGGCTGCCTGCCCCAGCCGGTCCCAGCCCCAGCAGGTGAACAATCGCGCCCACCGCATCGTCGATCGCAATCCAGCTCATCCACTGGCGGCCGCTGCCCAGACGCCCTCCCAGCCCTGCGCGGAACAGTGGCAGCACCTTGCCCAGGGCTCCGCCACGGGCGCTCAGCACCACCCCCAGCCGCAGGTGGATCACCCGGATCCCGGCGGCCTCCGCCACCGCAGTCGCTGCCTCCCAGGCCCGGCAGGTCTGCGCCAGGAAGTCGCCGCCGGGCATAGATGCCTCGTTCAGCACCTCGTTGCCCCGGTCCCCGTAAAAGCCCGTGGCGGAGGCAGAGAGGAGAACCGCGGGCGGCGGCCGCAGGGTGGCCAGGGTGCGCGCCAGCGCAAGGGTCGACTCCGTGCGACTGGTCAGGATCTCCCGCTTGTACGCCTCAGTCCACCGGTGCGCAGCCACGTTGGCCCCGGAGAGGTGGACGACCGCGTCCAGGCCTTCAAGCGCCGCTGGGTCCGCAAACGCAGTCGCCGCCTGCGGGTCCCAGGGGATGCTGCGGCGCGGGTTACCCCCAGGCCGGCTGCCGCGCACCGCCTGCACCACCACTTGGCCGCCGGCCTCCAGTGCCCCGGCCAGCGCCTGCCCGATCATCCCGGAGCCGCCGGTAAGCAGGCAGGCTCCGGCGTGCGGCGGTGCTACCTGGTTGCTGCCTGGCTGCATCGGGATCCTATGCCTCGGGAGCGAGTTGGCTTGGCCTGCGACGGCGTCTTCGGGGCGAATTCCATCCCACACATAACGACGTCTTCTTTTCTGTCCCGCTCAACATTTGTTGGCACGGTGGCATACGTAGTTGATCCCATCACACATAGCATTCACGGAGAACGGCATCCCACTGATCACACGAAGAAGGCTAAAAGGACACATTCCCCTATGGCAAACAAGGTCGCGTCGTTGCAGGTAGAGCAGGAG
>DASWUY010000078.1:0-2488 GCA_036401435.1 Acidobacteriaceae bacterium
GCCATTCCCAGCTTCCTCACCCGCTCGGTCCTCGCCCAGGCCGCCGACGCCCGCTCCCAGGGCAAGCGCCTCGTCGTCATCTTCCAGCGCGGCGCCGCCGATGGCCTCAACATCGTCATCCCCCATGGCGACCCCGGCTACTACCAGCTCCGCTCCTCCATCGCCGTCCAGCCCCGCGACCTCATCGACCTCGATGGCTTCTACGGCCTGCACCCCGCCATGGCCTCGCTCAAGCCCATATGGGACCGCGGCTACCTCGCCGCCGTCCATGCCTGCGGCTCGCCCGACACCACCCGCTCCCACTTCGACGCTCAGGACTACATGGAGAGCGGCACTCCCGGCGTCAAGTCCACCCAGGATGGCTGGCTCAACCGCGCCCTCCAGTCCGAGCGACCCGCCGCCCGCCCCACCGCCTTTCGCGCCATCGCCCTCGGCACCGCCCTCCCCCGCACCCTTGAGGGGCCCATCCCCGCCGTCGCCATCGGCAACGTTCGTGACTTCTCCATCGGCACCGGCCCCGCCATGGCAGCCGCGGGCGGCCAGCCCAGCGATGGCTTCGCCTCCATGTACGCCTCCAGCGTCAACGCCGTCCTCCACGGCACCGGTGGCGAAACCTTCGACGCCATCCGCATGCTCAAATCCACCGACCCCGCCCACTACACCCCGGCCAACGGCGTCAACTATCCTAAGGGCCCCTTCGGCGAGAGCATGAAGCAGATCGCCCAGCTCATGAAGGCCGACCTCGGCGTCGAAGTCGCCTTCGCCGAAATCGGTGGCTGGGACACCCACCAGAATCAGGGCGGCGCCACGGGTCAGCTCGCCAACCGGCTCCGCGAGTTCTCTGACAGCCTCTCCGCCTTCTGGGGAGACCTCGGCGACCAGGGTGGCGACGTCGTCCTCGTCACCATGTCCGAGTTCGGCCGCACCGCCCGCCAGAACGGCAGCGGCGGCACCGACCATGGCCACGCCAATGTCATGTTCCTCATGGGCGGCCCAGCGCGCGGGGGCAAGGTCTACGGCCGCTGGCCCGGGCTCGGCCCTGACCAGCTCAACGAGGGTCGCGATCTCACCGTCACCACCGACTTCCGTGCCGTCCTCGCCGAGGCTACCCAGCGGGTTCTCACCCAGCCCAGGATGGAGAAGGTCTTCCCAGGCATCTCCCTTCGCAGCAACGATTTACCTGGCATTCTGAAGGCATGACGTGAAGGAATCAGCCTTGTAAACCGCCCGCTCACCGACCGCCCGCAGCCGCCCGCAGGAACGCGCGCACCTGCTCCCCATCTCCCTCGGCCACCAGCGTCTTCGGGCCACGCGCCGCCGCGTACACCCGCTGTGTGTCGTCCTCCGGACCTTGCACAAAGAGCTTGGGAGCGCTGCTCGCCCCCACCGCCGCTGCCGCGTCCAGACGGTCCCGCAGCAGCAGCCGTATCGGCAGGTAGCGCGACCGCGCATCCCTGCACACCACCTCCAGCGCCGGCCGGTTTACCGCCTCCAGCACCAGCGGGTGCCCTCGCCCGCTCTCCGCCGCAATCGTCGCCCCAATCCCCCGACCCCAGATCACCAGCGACCCCGGCGCCACATGGCGCGTCTCCAGCAGATACTCCACCGCCCGCTCGGCATCCTCGACCATCCGCTGCTCCCCGGGATGCCCCGCCGCGCTCGCTCCATAGCCCCGGTAGTCGATCGCCAGCACCGCGCACCCCAGCCCGTGCAGCCGCCCCAGCGCCCCCACCGTATCCGCCAGCCAGCCTGCTCCATCATGCAGGTACAGCACCGTCGGCGCCGGTGCGTCGGTCGCCGCCGGGACCCACCAGCCCGTCAGCTCCGGCATCCCCCCATCGGAGTTGCCAAACCGTACCGCCGTGTAGCCCAGCCCCACTGCCGCCGGCGTCTCCCCGCGGCTGCCCGGCTGGCCAGGGTGGTACAGCAGCTGCCACTGCCCCTGCGCAAAGAGCAGGCACAACGCCAGGAACGTGCACCCCACCGCCCCCGCCACCACCACCCCCAGCGCCGTCAGCAGCCATCGCAGGCTCACCTGGGCAGCCGCCGCGGCGGGCGCAGCCCGGCGCTCTTCGGCCGCGTGGCGTTCTCGCGTCGCCGCGCGTCCTCCCGTAGATGGTTGCGGTGCGCGCTTCCCAGGCATCCGGCAGACTCCCCTGTCAGTCTAGAGGCTCCCCGCCTGCCGTCCATACAGGTAGAGGCTCCCCGGCGGCGGCCGCGTTAGCATGGCTGCTGGGCAACCCCCGCCCCGCCCCCCGACCTTTGAGGATGATCCACATGCCTTTCGAAAGACTCTGCCTGCAGGGCGATCTGCCCGCGCCCGGACACATGCGCGCCTTCGCACTCGGCGCCCATGAAATCTGCATCGCGAACCAGGCTGGTCAGCTCGCCGCCTTTGACAACCTCTGCCCCCATCGCGGCGCGCCCCTCGCCGAGGGATCGGTCGAGGCCGGCGCCGTGGTCTGCCCCCTCCACGCCTGGGCCTTCC
>DASWUY010000079.1:0-7409 GCA_036401435.1 Acidobacteriaceae bacterium
CAGCCCCCAGCAGCACCGTTGCCACCAACGTCACAGCGCCCGCAGCCACCGAGAGCGTGCCCGCCACCGTGCTCCGCCGCGCCTGCGCCCTGAGCGCCATCCCCATCAGCAGCATCGCCACCGCGCCAGCAAGAAAATGCACCGCCGCGCCTGCGAAGTGCACCCGAGCAACCCCATCCTCGGGGTCCAGCCCAACCACCAGAACGCCCGCTCCCGCAAGCACAAAGCACAGCCGCGACGCCCGGACGAGCGCCGCCGAAGGCAGGAGTTTGCCCACAAGCACCGACCCGAAGACAATCAGCAGCCCCTGCAGCACGAACGACGCGTTCATCACCCAGTGCAGCGGCGCGCATCCCGCCCCCAGGTCGAAGCACTGCCGCGCGCCCAGGTCACTGATATGATTGCGCGCCATGCTGTAGGCACCGCGCACATGCGCCCGCACCACCTGCTCTGCGACAAAGAACTGGAAGCACCCCAGCCACAGCAACGCACCCGCGCGGCCTGCGCCATCCTCACTCCACTGCATCAGGGCGCTTCCTCCGAGCGACGAGAAGTCCCACGCAGCAGCAGACCCGAACCCGCTCTGTCGATCCCTCGCGTAACAAACCCGCCCCGCCCTGAACGCAGCAGCCCCCCCGGCAAGCTATTCGTCCTGGGAACCAGGCTGCGTCTCCGGCTGCGGCTTAGGCGTCTCCGGCTGCTTGGGCTTCTGTCCAAACAGCCGCCCAAAGAAGCCCGGCTTCTTGGCCGCCGGCTGCGTCGCATCCTGCGCCGGAGAGCCCGACGCCACTGGCGAGCCCGGCCGCTGCGGCACCGGCTGGTAGACCGGCCTTGCCGCCTGCGCCGGCTGCCCCGGCTGTACCTGCGGCTGCGGCGCAGCTGACGAGCTCTGCCCCACGCCGAAGATCTTCTGGAAAATGCTCCGCTGATCCCCATTTGCGTTGTCGCAGGTATCGGTTGGCTGCGTTCCATCGAGAAACGCCGCGCTGTAGGACTCGGGGCAGCTCGCGTCCGACAGCAGGTTGGTCTGCTTGTCCAGCCGCACCTCCACCACGCCCGAGGGCGCCGCAAACCCGCGCGTGTCCGAGTACTGCGGCAGGGCCACCGCGCGCTTCATGAACTCGGCCCAGATCGGCGCAGCCGCATCGGCTCCCTGCATCTTGATGTCGCTGTAATCGTCGTTGCCCACCCAGATAATGCACAGCAGGTTGCTCGTGTACCCGGCAAACCAGGCGTCCCGGGAGGTCCCGGTCTTGCCCGCCGCCGGCGCCGTAAATCCCAGCCGCCGGACCTTCGCCCCGGTCCCCGCATTGATTACGTTCTCAAGCATGCTGGTCGTAAGGTAGGCCACGCGCGGGTCCAGCACAGGCCGCGTCGTCTGCGGAAACTCGTTCAGCGGATCCCCATTCTGCGTCCGCACCGAGGCCAGCATCCAAGGTTCCACCTTCACGCCATTGTTTGCGAACACGGTATACGCCCCTGCCATCTCGAGCGGCGTCGCCCCGTAGCTGCCGATCGCCACCGACGGCGTCCCCCGCGCCGACTTCACCCCAGCCTCCCGCGCGAGCGACGCCACCGCGTCAAAGCCCACCATCTGGCCCAGCGCGATCGTGGCATTGTTCAGCGACTGCTGCAGTGCATACCGCGCTGTCACCTGGTCGTGATACTCGCCGTGAAAGTTCCGCGGCGTATAACTCTGCCCATTGCCATAATCAAAGCTGGTCTGCTGGTCTCCCAGTAGCGTTGCCGGGGTAAATACGCCCGAGGTGCCGTTCGCATCCGTCAACTGCGTGCCCGCCAGCGCCGAGTTGAACGCCGCCGCATACACAAACGGCTTGAAGATCGAGCCCGTCGGCCGGTTGGCTACCGCGTGGTTCAGCTGGCTTTGTCCATAGTTCCGCCCGCCCACCAGCGCCAGCACCTGCCCGGTGTGCGGGTCCAGCGCCACCAGCGCCACCTGCGGATAGGTCACCTGGCCCCCCGCCTCCTCCGTCGTTCCGTGGCCGGTCGCGTGCTGCTTCAGCACCTGCGCGTCCACGTTCTTCATGCCGATCTCGACGGCCGTCGTCGCCGCCGCCTCCAGCTCCGGATCAAGCGAGGTGTAGATCCGTAATCCTTCCTGGTTCCAGTTGCTGTCTCCCAGCTTGGTCGACAGCTGCTCCCGCACCAGGTCCACAAAGTAGGGCGCCTCGTCCTGCTGCGCGCTCGGCGGCGCCAGCTTCAGGCGCGTCGCCTTGGCCTCCTCGGCCTCCGCCTTGCTAATGTCTCCGGTCTCGGCCATCGCATCCAGTACCAGGTTGCGCCGCTCAATCGCACGTGCCGCATGCCGCGCCGGATTCAGCCGGCTGGGGCTCTGGATGATCCCCGCCAGCAGCGCGCACTCCGGCATGTTCAGCTGGCTCACGTCTTTGCCGAAGTACACCTCCGCCGCCTCGCCAAAGCCGTTGATCGCAAAAGACCCCTGCTGCCCCAGCGGGATCTGGTTGGCGTACATCTGGAAGATCTCCTGCTTGCTGAAACGGTGTTCCAGCTGGAAGGTGATGATGATCTCGATCAGCTTGCGCTTGAAGTGTTTTTCCGGGCTCAGAAAGAATCCCCGCGCCAGCTGCATCGTCAGCGTCGAGCCGCCCTGTCCCAGCCGCCCGCGCACCACGTCATTCCGCATCGCGCCCACCAGCCGGATGTAATCCACCCCGCCGTGCGAAAAGAAGCGTCGGTCCTCGATCGCCGTCACCGCCGGCACCAGGTACTTGGGCAGATCCTGGTAGGTCACCAGGCGCCGCTTGGTGCGCGTCTGGTCTGAGAGCCCGGTAATCAGCAGCGGTTCCAGCTCGTAGCTGGCCAGCTGCTGGCCCCCGGCTCCCACTATCTGGCTCACCGTCCCGCCATCAAAGCTGATCGTCGCATTCTCGGGCGCATGGTAGCTCTGCGGCCCGGGATGAATGGTAATGCTCTCCGCGTTCACCGCGTAGGTGCCCAGCGGCGAGGCCGCGCCCGCCCCGTCCTCGCTGTAGCCCGCTTCCCGCAGCTGCTGCGCCACGTACCGCGCCGATAGCCTCTGCCCCGCGCGCACCTGGCGCGGCGCCGCATAAATCTTTGCCGTGTTGGCAAAGAGCGGCTTCTGCATGCGGTCGTCGACGATGTGCTCGTACTTGACGTAGTAGTAGCCGAAGATGGTACCGCCTAACGCCAGCACCCCCAGCGTCGCCACCACCACCAGCGCCACAAAGCGCCGCGCCCACAGGCGCGATCCCGCCGGTGCCATCGAGTTCGGAAGCTTGATCTTTACTGCCACACGCGCACCGCCCTTTCGACCAGAAGACTGCGCGAGGCGGGGGTAGAGGTCGCGCATTCTCTAGCTTGGACGCACAAACGTCTCAGAAGACCGCGTCCCCCAGCCCTTCCTTGCCCGAATTCCCCGCCCGTTCCTAGAACAGCACCGTGTCCAGCGCCTGGCCCAGCAGCGCTGCCACCTCGCCCACGCCTGCCTCGCTCACCACGGCGACACCCGAGGTACGGTCCACCAGCTCCACCCTGCCCTCCGGCGCCTTCTTGCCCACCGTCACCCGGTAGGGAATCCCCACCAGGTCCGCGTCCTTGAACTTCACCCCGGCGCGTTCATCCCGATCATCCAGCAGCACGTCATACCCCGCTCGCTCCAGGTGGGCCGCCACCCGCTCCCCCACCCCCAGCAGCAGCGGATCACTTGCGTTCGTCACCGTCACCACCACGTCAAACGGAGCAAGGCTCCGCGGCATCACCACGCCCATCCCATCCGCAGAGCGGCGCGCGCCCTGTTCGATCGCCGCCGTGAGGATCCGCTCCATCCCAATCCCGTAGGAGCCCATGATCGGCGTCACCTCCCGCCCGTTCGGGTCCAGCACCGTCGCACCCAGCGCCTCGGTGTACCGCCGCCCCAGCTTGAAGATGTGCCCGATCTCCATCGCCTTGCCGATCCGCAGTGTCCCCCCATGCTCCGACGCACACACCGGGCACAGCTCTCCCTCCACTGCATTGCGAATATCCGCCAGCACCGTCCACCCAAAGTCCCGCCCTGGCGTGATGTTGCGGTAGTGATAGTCCAGCCGGTTCGCCCCGCCTACCAGGTTCCTGCGACCCTCCAGCGCCGCATCCACCACCACCGTCAGCTTGCCGTCATCCGCCGTAACCGAAGGCTCGAGCCCCACCGGCCCCAGGTATCCAGCAGGGCCGCCCAGCCACTCCGCCAGCTCCTCGGCGTTCATCGTGCGCAGCTCCGCGCCGTCCACCGCGCCCAGCAGCTTGGTCTCATTCACCGTGTGGTCGCCGCGCAGAAAGGCTGCCACCGGCTGCCACCGGCTCTTGCCCGCCGCCCCGCGTACCTCTGCCATATAGGCCACGCACTTGACGTCCTGCGCCGGCAGAATGCCGAAGAACTCCGCCACCTCGGCGATCGCCGCCTTGCCCGGCGTGTGCACCAACTCCGGCAGCCCGTCCCCTGTAGGCTCCAGGTCTTCGACCGGCAGCAGCCGCGAGGTCGCCTTCTCCAGGTTGGCCGCGTACCCGCACCCGGCGCAGCTCGCAATCAGGTCCTCGCCGGCCTCCGTGTACACCATGAACTCCTGCGATTGCGACCCGCCCATCGCACCGGAGTCCGCCTCAACGGCCACAAACTGCAGCCCGCACCGCGCAAAGATCGCCCGGTACACTCCATCGTGCAGGTCATAGCTCTTGTCCAGCCCGGCCTCGTTCAGGTCAAAGCTGTAGCTGTCCTTCATCAGGAACTGCCGCACCCGCAGCAGGCCCGACTTCGGCCGCGGCTCATCGCGAAACTTGTTCTGTATCTGGTACCAGATCTGCGGCAGCTGCTTGTAGCTCCGCAGCTCCTTGCGCGCAATGTCCGCCATCACCTCTTCGTGCGTCATGCCCAGGCAAAGCTCCGCGCCCTTGCGATCCTTCAGCCGGAACATGTTTTCGCCCATCGTCGTCCACCGGCCGCTCTGCTGCCACAGCTCGGCCGGCAAGAGCGCCGGCAGCAAAAACTCCTGCCCGATCCGGTCCATCTCCTCCCGCACAATGGCCACAATCTTGTTCAGCGAACGCTGCCCCAGGAACAGGTAGGAGTAAAGCCCCGCACCCACCTGGCGAACATACCCGGCCCGGAGCAGGAACTTGTGGCTCGCCACCTCTGCGTCGGACGGCGCCTCGCGCAGGGTAGGAATAAAGAGGGTAGACCAGCGATGCATGGCTTCAGATCACTTTCAGCCCGCCCGGGCAGGCGGCGGAGTCTTGCCCCATTCTACCCGGGCACCGGTGGCAGGCTGCGCGCCAGCCAAGCCGATTGCAGAGCCCCAGCCCCAATCCAGCAACGCGGCCTCGGCTTAGGGACTGGGGATCAGAACCAAGGCTTCACGACCCGGACAGGACAATCGGCATCGTCGGCGCCGCTGACCCGCCTGCCGGCTCGACCGTCACCCCGAAGCCCTTCGCCGTCACCCCCGGGGTCAGCCCGGCCGCCACCATGCTCGCATCGCCCCGCTCGTCCGGCCGGAACGTCCCCGCCGCCACCGGGGCGCTGCCATTCGCCGGCAGCACCCACAGCTCGTAGGTCTTGGCCGCAGGGAGCGGCGCCAGGTGGCTGGCCAGGAAGATCAGCGTCCCGCTCCGGGCCACGTAGGTCGCCCGCCCGGTCGGCTCCGCCTGCGCCGGCGTGCGGGTCAGCACCACCCGCTGCGCCGTGCTATCCCCCAGCGCCTCCACAATCTGCCGCGCCCTGGCCTGCTCCGCCGACAGGCGGACCACCGTCTGCCGTGCCCGCGCCTCGTCCGCCGAAAGGTCAGCCAGCTGCTGGCTCTGCCCGGCGTGCGTCTCCCGCATGGCCCTGCTGCCCTGGTAGAAGTGCAGCGCCGTTAGCGCCATCGCGGCCGCAACCGCCCAGCCTGCCCAGCCTGTCCAACCTGTTGAGGCCGTCCGCGCCGCCAGATTCCCGACGCCGCGCCCGCGCGCACCCGTTCTCGGCTCCGCCGCAATCCCCCGCACGGGCGCCGCCGCCCCTGCGCCCGCGACTGCCCCGGCCGGCTCCGCCTTGCGCCCCACTACAAAGGGCAGCATCCCTTCTCCCTCCGCGCTCCGCCCCGCCTGGCCTATCTCCTCCAGCAACCGGGCCCGGCTGCGCTCCGGCGGGTCATCCATCGGAACCGTCCCCAGCACGTAGACGCCCATGTCCTGCTGCACCTCGGCCATCTCCTGCTGGCACTCCGCGCATCCCGCGCCTTCCCCCCCGCCCACCCCGACACCCTCCAGGTGCGCCTTGATCGCCGCCACCTCGCCCGGCGGCAGCAGCCCCAGCGCATACAGCAGCAGGTCGGCCGTGTCCACGTGCCGCTCCCCACCCGCGGCCGAGACAGGATCCGCGTTCTGATTCAACTCGCCATGTGCTTCATCCCTGTCATCCATCACGCCTCGGCCGCCTTTCTCAGGGTCTGCAACGCCCTGCGTATCCTGGTCTTGATCGTGCCCAGGGGACTTCCCGTCTTGTCTGCTATCTCTGCATGCGTCAGCCCCTCAAAGAAGGCCATCCGCAGCGTCTCCCGCTGCTCGTCCGAGAGCGCCTCGATCCAGCCCTGCGCCTTTTCGAGCAGAATGTTCTTCTCCGCCGTAGCCGCCAGGTCAAAGCTCGAGGTCAGCACCACGTCCTCTACCGAGTCAGACGGACGCCGCCTCCGCTGCACGTCGATCGAGCGATTTCTCGCCAGGATCGCCAGCCACCCCCCCAGGCTGCCCCGGTCTGCGCTGAAGGCCCTGGGGTTCCGCCACACCTGCATGAAGATCTCCTGAACCACGTCCTCCGCAGCCGAAGCATCATGCAGTACCCGCAGCGCTACCGAATACACCAGCCGCGAATACTTGTCGAACAACAAGGTGAGCGCCCCGGCATCGCCCTGCTCCACGCCTGCGAGCAGTGCAACGTCTTCCTCCCTTGTTCCCTGCCGATCCGACTTGCTATACATACGCAGCACCGGCCAATGCAGACTCCATTGGAAGTTGAGAAAAGCGCGCCTGTTCTCTTGTGGCATCGGGAACGGGAGACCACCGTGCCCGCGCCGTGATCGTTCCCATGCGCCCTCGCAGCTAATGATGGTAGCGCGTACGAAGGAAACATGCGCTCCCCCCAGGACGCTTTTCGCCCAGTGACCAAAGTCCAGACAGCGTCAGAGAATGTTGGACAGCCGCTCATTGCTGTCTGTACAGTTGCTCCAACCTGAATCCGCAGGCGCTCCGGGAACGTTCACTAACAGACAGTGCCTGCTACCTTTTCACCACTTAGAGAGAGACGCCGACGTGCAAACAATAAATGAAGTACTGAGAAACAAGGTTTCCCGCCGCAAGTTCGTCGCCGGGATCGGGGCAGGCGTCGGTGCGACGGCTGC
>DASWUY010000080.1:0-5286 GCA_036401435.1 Acidobacteriaceae bacterium
GAAGCGCCCGCGCCGGCTGCGGCCGCTCGTGCCGCATTGGACGTATCTCGCAGGCATTTGTAAGCGAGCCGCTATGCCCTTTTTCGCACGCCGCGCCGCTAGCGGGTGGCTGCTTCGTGCTCGAGCACCTGGCGGAGAACCACTTCGAGCGACGCCTTGAGCTGCGTGTACTCCTCGAGGCTGATGTGGCCGTTGAGGCGCTCTGCTTCGAGGGCGAACAAGGTCTCCTTGAGCGCGGCCAGCAGGCGGCCGCCGGGGGCGGGATGGCCGGGCGGGGCGGCGAGCGCGGGGGCGGGCATGGCCGCTGGATAGGGCGGGGGGGGCGGCGGCGCGGCGATCGCGGCTGCTGTCACGGCTGCGGAGGGCGGCTTGCGCAGCAGCAGGGCGGCGGCGACGACCAGCAGCAGGGCGAGCCCGCTGAGGATGGCCCACTTGTACTTGTGCAGCGGGTCAGGCGTGTCAATGGGCGGCCCGAGGCCTCCGCCAGGGCGGGTGTCTGCGTCCGGCTGTGCGGCGGTGGGGCCCCCTTGCGCGGTGCTGGAGCCCCCTTGCGCGGTGCTCGTGCTCTCGCCCTGCTGGGCGTCGCGCGGCATGACGCCTGAGCCGGAGAGGGTGAAGGCCACGGGCTGGCCGGGAGAGACACCCTTGCGCACGAAGGTCTGGGCGGCGACGTTGTCGGGCACGGTTTGGAACTCGGAGCCGCGCGGGGTGAACTGCATGGTGCGGGGCAGGATGACGACCAGGTTCTGGGTGGGGAGTGCGACGCGCTGGGAGAGGGCGAGGGTGCCGCTGTAGGCGAGGTGGTAGCTGACCTGGAAGCGCGTCTCGCCGGGTCGGATGGGGAAGACAAAGGCGTAGTGGCCGGGATCGTTCTGGGGGTCGCCGACGGGGATGGGGGAGGAGGCGACGGGCATGCCGCCGGGGCCCATGGCGGCGGTCGCCTCGACGCGCGCGCCAGCGGGCAGGTAGAACTCGTAGGCGCGGCGGCTGAGCTGGGTCATGGCGGGGTGCGAATCGTTGCGGACGAAGTAGTTCTCGACCACGTGGAGGCCGCCGGGGTCGGTCTGGACGGTGAGCACGTCGGCCTCGGTCTGGATGCCGGGAACGGACTCGGCCACGTCGTAGACATCGACATCCACAGCGCGGGTGCCGGCCGGCGCGGGCTGGAAGTAGGTGGCCTTCTGGTGGTCGACGCGGATGAGGTGGGTGGCGCCGGAGACGTCTGTGTCCGGCAGCTGAAGGGTGTAGCGGCCGCGTGCATCGGTCGTGGCGCGGGCCACCTCCTGCATGCCCTGGCCAAAGCCGATGAGGACGACTGTGTCTGCGGCAGCGACCTTGCCGGTAGTGCGGTCGGTCACGGTGCCGGAGAGGGTGGCGGCGAGTGCCGGGAGCGCGAAGAGGAGCAGGGCGGCGACGGGCAGGCGTTTGCGGGTCATGAGGTCTTTTGAAAGTGTACAGAGCGGCGGGATGGGCTTAGCGGCGTGCGGCTTCGAGGGTTTCCATCTCGCCGAGGACGGCGGCCGCTTCGTCTTCGAGGCTGGCGCGTTCGAGGGCGTACTCGTCTTCACGGTACTTGCCGGAGCGGTAGTCGAAGTTGAGGTCGCGCAGGTTGTCGTAGAGGGTGTCCTTGCGCTCGCGGAGGAACTCGAGGCGAGTTTTTTCGCCCAGGCGGGGGAGGGTGCGGGAGGGATAGAAGACAAAGACCAGGACGGCAGCGGTGAGCAGGGCGCAGACTAGCAGGGTCACAGCTCTGTCTCCCGACGCACCCGGTCGCGGGCGGCGCCTGGCTGCGGAGCGTGGGCGGGAGCGGGAGCGTGGGTGTTGCGCCAGCGCCGGATGAGGGCTACGAGGCCGACCAGACCAAAGGCGAGCACGGCCGGCGGCACGATCCAGGCCACCTTGTTGAAGGGGGTGAGGAGCGGGGAGGCGAGGACGGTGGGGCCATATTTGGCCTGGAAGGCCTCAAGGATGCTGCGGTCGGAGTCGCCGCGGGAGACCGAGGCGCGGAGCAGGTGGAGCATGGAGTCAGAGTCGGGGCAGCCGACGTGGTTGCACTCGATCAGCACCTGGGCGCAGCTGCAGACGCACATCATCTGGTGGCCAAGCTCGTTGTAGCGCACGGCAGGGTCAGCGGCACCCATGCTGCCCAGGGCAAGGAGGGCCAGCAGGGCGGCCTGGGGGAGGCGGGACCAGCGCCGGGCAGCGTGCGGTGCGGGAGGTCGCAGCGAGCGGAGGAGCGGCATCAGCGGCCCCCTGCGGCGACCACCGCCTCGCGGTCGGAGACCAGGCTGGTTGCCTTGCGGGCGCGGCTGGCAGCGAGCGTGGCGCTGAGGTTGGGCGTGAGTGCGACGGCGGTCCCGGCTACCACGATGAGCACGCCGATCCAGATCCAGGCGACCAGCGGGTTGAGGAAGACCTTGATGATGGGCTGGCCGGTGTCGGGGTTCTTGCCGGCGTAGACCACGTAGAGGTCCCAGGCCAGGGTGGAGTGGTTGGCGACCATGGTGGCGGGCTGCTGGGAGGCAGCGTAGAAGCGCTTCTCGGGCGCCATCTGGGTAATCCTGCGGCCGCCGCGGAAGACGTCGAGCAGGGCGTACTCGGTGTCGTAGTTGGGGTTGGAGTCCTGGGTATAGCTCTGGCAGACCAGGGTGTAGGGGCCGATGCGCATGCGGTCATGGAAGCCGAGCTCCTGCTCCTGGCTCTGGTTGAAGGCCGAGCCGGCAAGGCCGATGAACAGGACGGCGACGCCGAAGTGAATGATGTAGCCGCCGTAGCGGCGGGTGTTGCGGCGGGTGAGCTGGAGGGCGGACGCGGCCAGGTTCTGCCCGGTGTGGCGGGCGATGACGGAGGCGCCGCGCAGGAACTCGGAGAGGATGGCCGTGACGACAAAGGCGGCGAGCACCCAGACGAGGAAGGAGTAGAAGGTGCCCAGGTCAGACCAGGGATAGAGGTTGGCGCGGGCGCCGAGGATGACGACGGCGAGGGCGACAGCGCCGGCGACGATGCATGGGTTGACGAGGTTGCGGCGCAGGGAGCGCAGCGAGGCAGAGCGCCAGGCGAGCAGGGGGCCGACGCCGGTGAGGAGCATGAGCAGGATGCCCATGGGCACGGCGATGCGGTTGTACCAGGGAGCGCCGACGGTGACCTTGTTGCCCTGCACGTACTCCGAGATCATGGGGAAGAGCGTGCCCCAGAGGACGGTAAAGCAGGCGACGAGCAGGATCCAGTTGTTAAACAGGAAGCTGGCCTCGCGGGAGACCATGGCCTCAATGTGGTGCTCGCTCTGGAGGTGATCGCTCTGGCGGATAAAGGTGAAGAGGCAGACGGCGAGCACGACCAGCATGAAGCCGGGGAACCAGGCGCCGATGGAGCTCTGGGCAAAGGCGTGGACGGACGAGACGAGGCCGGAGCGGGTAAGGTCGGTGCCGAGCAGGGTAAGCAGGAAGGTTGCGAAGATGAGCCAGACGTTCCACTTCTTCATCATGCCGCGCTTCTCCTGCATCATGACGGAGTGGAGGAAGGCGGTGCCGGTGAGCCACGGCATGAGGGAGGCGTTCTCAACCGGGTCCCAGCCCCAGTAGCCGCCCCAGCCGAGGACCGAGTAGGCCCAGTGTGCGCCGAGGAAGATGCCGCAGGTGAGGAAGAGCCAGGTCACCATGGTCCAGCGGCGGGTGATGTGAATCCACTTCTCGCCGGGGTAGCGCATCATGAGGGCGCCGAGGGCGAAGGCGAAGGGAACGGCAAAGCCCACGTAGCCCAGGTAGAGCATGGGCGGGTGGATAACCATTTCAGGGTACTGGAGGAGCGGGTTGAGGCCGAAGCCGTCGGCGGGGATGGTCCCTGAGACGAGCGCGAAGGGTGGGGCGGCGAAGTTGAGCAGCAGCAGGAAGAAGAGCTGGATGCCGGCCAGGATGGTGGATGCGTAGGCGGTGAGCCGGACGTCGACCCGATGCCGGAGGCGGAGGACCAAGCCGTAGCCGGCGAGGAGCCAGGCCCAGAGCAGGAGCGAGCCCTCCTGCCCGGACCAGAGCGCGGCAAATTTGTAGGCGCCGGGGAGTGCGCGGTTGGAGTGGTGGAGGATGTAGGAGACGGTGAAGTCGTTGGTGAAGGCGGTCCAGATGAGCGCGAAGGCCGCGCCGGTGACGGCGAAGAAGCTGGCGATTCCAGCGCGGCGCGCGGTCTCGGCGATGCGGTCGATGCGCGGGGCTTCGGCTGGGCCCAGCGGCCCTGCGGCTGCCAGCTGGCGCAGCGCGAGGGCGCCGGCGAGCAGCGTGTAGCCGCTGAGAGCGAGAGCGAGCAGGAGAGCGTAGCTGCCGAAGGTGGGCATGGTCAGGAGCCTTGATTGTCGCAGAAGCGGGTGCTGGTGTGGAGGATGGCCGGGTGTTCGCTTTAGCCCTGGGCGTGTGGGCGCGCCTGCTGGGCGGGGTTACCTTCGGCGCGGGCGCAGGCAACTCCTGAAGCACGTCTGGTCATCGCACCTGTCACGCGTACGCTACTCTGCTCTCCCGGTCTCCCCTTCCCGCATGACGCAACCCCAAATCCTGATTCTCGATGACAACGCCACGCAGGCAGCGACGCGCAGCGCGATCCTCTCGCGGGCGGGCCTGAGTGTGGTGGTGGCGCGGGAGGGCGCGGAGGCCTTGCGGATGCTCGCTGACCCGGAGGTCAGCGCGGGCATCCGCCTGCTGATCTCGGACCACGTGATGCCGGGGATGAATGGTCCGGAAGTGGTGAGGAGGGCGCGTGCCTTGCTGCCCGACCTACCGGTGCTGGTGATCAGCGGTATGCCGGGTGTGGAGGCGGACTATGCCGGGTTCGGGGTGTACTTCCGGATGAAGCCGTTTCCGCCGGCAGAGTTCATTGTGCTGACGCGCAATCTGATCGAAGGGCCCGCTGCGTCGCACGCCGGTACGGAGATGGCCTGCAGGCAGCTCTGACCTCCGCGCTGCTTGCTGGGCCGAAGTAGACCGCGCTTCAGCAACGATTCGCGCCAGGCTCCTCGCAATCAATATTTCGAATTGCTACGTGCGGTGGCGACGTGAGCCGACTGGCCTCGCGTCCACGGCGCCGGCTTGCCGGCGTCAGGGCTTGTTTGCCTTGGCCCGGTCTGCCCCCTCCTCAATCCCCGCCTTGATGTCCTTGCCGACCTGCTTGACGGCACCGATGGTGTCGTGTAGCTGGCCCTTGGCCTGGTCTTTCGCGCCCTCGGCCTGCAGTTCGTTGTTGCCGGTCAGGTCGCCTACGGCCTCCTTGACATGACCTACCGTCTTCTCTGACTTTCCCTTC
>DASWUY010000081.1:0-1527 GCA_036401435.1 Acidobacteriaceae bacterium
GGTGGTAGGAGGTTCCATCCGGCAGCATGACCACCTCCGGCCGCAGCCGCAGGGTCGCCGGCGCGCCGATACGATGCCCCTGCGACACGCTCATCACATGGCCGCGCAACTCCGAACCCATGGGGATCACCACGCGACCATCCTTGTAGACGTCGGCCGCCACCTGCCCGCGGAAGGGAGTCCCATCCTGCGTGCTGCCGGTGCTCAGGTTCTGCATCAGTCGCACGCGGATGCCCGTGCCCTCGGCAAGCTGGTTGGCAGAGGAAGGGATGACCCCGACGATGTCATTGTCCGGATTCTCAGGACGGGCGATCAGGTGCGTGGGCCGAGAAGGGGAGACATCGACAGGCTCCGCGCGTTGCCCATTGACGGAGGTCACGATGCCGTAGTCAGGATTCTTCGGGTCATCGGTCGCGGACAGAGCCGGGGCGCTTGGGGTGGGCTGGGCGCCCGCGTAGGCCGGCTGCGCTGCCGGCACACCCGCCGAAGGCTTCGCATGGGAGGGAACCGTTGCCGGGTCGGGCGAGGCCTGGATCGTGTCATCGGCCGGCGGGTGCGACACCCCCTGGTAGGCATCGGAGGCAGGCGCGCTGTTCTGAGCCTGCAGGCCAACAGGGGCCAGCATGGCGAGAGCGGCAGTAGCGGTCAGGCACAGGATGCGCGACACTTCCCTGCACGATGGGTACAGACACGACCGATCCGGGAGGGACAAATGCTTCTTCATCTGCTTCTTCATCAGGGAAAACCTCGTTTGCTTCGCCAGCAGCGACACGCGAAAGCGGCTCCGGCTGCGCCAGGCCGCCCGCTGCTAGGTGCAAGACTAGTCCACAGCAGGCATGGATGCTACTGAAGACCTGCTGACAGGCCGGAAGGTTGAACCACAAAGGTAAAGCTCCTCTCCCAGGTGCCCAAGGCGGTGCGCCTGAAAGCCTGCACTGGGCTGGGAGCGGGCGCATGCGCGAAGGCTGTCATCGCGCTTTGCTAGAATCGCGAGGATTGCTTGTTTGCGGGCGGGCCCGGAGGTTAGCTGCGGGCGCCGGGAAAGATGGATTCGTCGCATGGCCGGTGGGGGGTTTGTCCAGACGATTGCCGGAGCCGGAGGCCACGCCATCCCGGTGGACCGGCGACCGACCCTTCCGGAGCGCTTACAACACCAGATTGCAAGGACACAGATGACCGAGATAGCAGCCATTCACGCGCGTGAAATACTCGATTCCCGCGGCAACCCTACGGTAGAAGCGGAGATCGTGCTGGCAGGTGGCGTGCGCGCCAGGGCGGCCGTGCCCAGCGGCGCCTCCACCGGCGAGCACGAGGCGGTCGAGTTGCGCGACGGCGACAAGAACCACTACCTGGGCAAAGGCGTGCTCCAGGCGGTGGAGAACGTGGAGAGCATCCTGGCCCCGGAGCTTGCCGGCATAGACGCGTCCAACCAGAGGCTGCTGGATGCGACCATGATCGCGATCGATGGCACCCCCAACAAGGGGCGCCTAGGTGCGAATGCCATCCTGGCCGTCTCCATGGCTGCCG
>DASWUY010000082.1:0-1874 GCA_036401435.1 Acidobacteriaceae bacterium
AACGGCTAAGACGATCCCCGTGCTCACGTTTCAAGGAGCGCGGTTTGTAGTTTATAAAGAGTGAAGGACAGCCAGTCCATTTCGAGCAGCCAGAGCGCACCAGTTCTTGTTCGAGGATTTTCCCAGGAGCGTTGCATGAAGAAAGTCGTCGCCGCCTCTCTGTTGGCCCTTGCCAGCAGCCCCCTTGCCGTACCGCCAGCCGCCCATGGCCAAGCCGCGACCGGCCAAGCCGCAACCGGTCAGGGCGCTGCCGCCGGTCAGATCACCATCAAGGATCCGGCTGAGTACAACGCGTACACCAACGCTGTCGGGCAATCCACGCCTGCTGCCAAGGCGCAGGCTATCGAGGCGTTCCTCACGCAGTATCCCAACACTGTGGTGAAGGTGGACATGCTGGAGCAGCTGGTAGCCGCCTACCAGGCCGCCAACGATACACCCAAGACCTACGATGCCGCGCGGCGCCTGCTGCAGGTCGACCCCTCGAATCTGCGTGCCCTTACCTTCATCGTCTACGTGGAAAAGTCACAGGCAGCACAGTCCAATCCACCCGACCAGGCCAAGCTCGATGACGCCGCTTCGCTGGCACAGAAGGGTCTCACCTCGCCCAAGCCGGCGAGCATGACGGACCCCGATTTCCAGAAGCTGGAAGCTATTGCCAAGCCCATCTTTGAGAGCACCATCGCCGCGGACGACGTGGCCAAGAAGGACTACAAGGGCGCCATCGACGCCTACCAGGCCGACCTGCAGAGCTACACGAATCCAACCGACACCCAGACCGGTCCCGGCCTCGTCGACACCTACTACCTGGGTCAGGCCTACCTGCAGGCCGACTCCAAGGATCCCGCGAACCAGGTAAATGCCATCTGGTACCTGACCCGCGCAGCCCAGTTTGCAAAGGACCCCTTCAAGGCACAGATCGAGCAAACGGCCGAGTACTGGTACAAGAAGTACCACGGCGATCTGACCGGCTTTGACGCAGTCAAGACAATGGCAGCCGCGAACGTGATGCCTCCTGCGGACTACAAGCCCGTGCCCGCGCCGCCGCCGCCCTCGCCCCAGGACCTGGCCCACCAGGCTGTGTCTGGCACTGCGGACCTCAAGACGATGGCTCTGGGCGACAAGGAGTTTGTTCTCGCGAACGGCACCACGGACGACGCAGAGAAGGTCTGGGCCACCCTGAAGGGCCAGACGCTTGGCATCAAGGGCAAGGTGACCATGGTCGCGCCGGACGGTACCTCCGTTGAGCTGGCAGTGACAGAGGACGCGCGGCAGTCGAATAAGGCGGATTTCACGATCAACATGAAGGCTCCCCTGACCAAGCCGCCAACGGTTGGTGCTGAGGTGACCTACGACGCCACCTTCGACTCCTACACGCAGAGTCCGTCGATGATCATCCTGAAGGATGGCGAGCCGCCTGCCGCACCTGTGGCGCGCAAGGCACCAGCACGCCGCCGCGGCTAGTCTGGCGGAGTTTCAGGCATCCGGGTGACCGATGAGTGGACGCAAGAGCAGCCCGAGATGGCTGCTCTTGCCTCTTGGGAGCGACAATAGAGGCATGAGACCTGTCCCCGGCCTGATCGCAGCATCGGTTCTTTTCCTTGGCCTCCGGGCTGCGGGGGCCCAGCAAGCGCCGGTCCCACCCGACTCCACGCTGAGCCCGGCGAGTGCCGCACCCCAGACCCAACCTCAGCCCGACCTGCGCACGGATTCCAAGCCGCGTACCGACCTCAGCCCCTCGACTGACTCCGGCCCGGCGCCGGAGACTCTGGGGATGGACGCCACCTCGTTCCTTGACGTGGGCTATGACTATGCCACACCGGTCATCCCGCCGAAGATGGTAGGCACGCTCGCCGCGGACGATCCGGCGCTGGTCT
>DASWUY010000083.1:0-1795 GCA_036401435.1 Acidobacteriaceae bacterium
CGCAGAAGGTCGAGGCCCTGGCAGAGGAGCTTCGCGGGTCGACCAGCGCGATTGTGGGCACTTTTGCGAAGCTGACTGTCTCGCAGGATTTCGAGCTGCGGCAGAAGGTGCGCGAGGCGGGCGGACGGTATCGCGTGCTGAAGAACAAGCTGGCCGCGCGGGCGTCGCAGGGTACAGGCATTGAGGGAGCGCTGCAGGGGCTGAAGGGTGTCTCATCGGTCGCCTACACCTCGGGCGACCCGGTGGCGTTGGCCAAGGCGCTCTCGGCCTGGGTGAAGGACAACGCAGAGTTCACCTTCAAGCTGGGCATCGTCGATGGCAAGGTCATCACGGTCGAGGAAGTACAGTCGCTTGCGACCATGCCGGGCAGGGACGAGATCTTTGCCAAGCTGCTCTTCCTGATCAACGCGCCGGCGCAGCGGCTGGTTACGGTCTTGAATGCTGCCGGGCGAGATCTGGCTGTGGTGCTGGGGCAGGGCGTCGACAAGGGCAAGTTTGCGGAGGGGGCGGCGGCAGAGCCCGCGGCTCCGCCGCCGGCTGCGTCCCATCAGGAGCCTGTTGCAGTGGCTGAGGTGGTGCCTGAGCCTGCGGCTGAGCTGGCGACCAGGTCTGCTCCGGCCGAGGCAGGGGTTGCTCCCGAGGGGCATGAGGCGATTGCTGCGGTGACCGCGCAAGACGCTCCCGTTGAGGCTGCCCCAGTCGAAGTCGCGGCGGCGGCTGCGGCAGAGACTGCTGCCGAGGCTAGGGCTGTGGAAGAGGCGCCGGTAGCGGCCGCGCCTGCTCCGGTGGAAGGGCCGGCGGCTGAGGGTGCGGAGGCTGAGGCGGAGAGCAAGCAGGCCGAGGCAGCGGCAACCGAAGATGCGGTCGAAGGGTAGCGGCGACCGGCAAGCGGGCGAGGATTGATCGACAGGTTCGATCGTTGGGCGGGGCGCGGGGTGCGGGTCTGGGCACATCGGAAACCGGCAGCCAGGCCCAAGGATCATCCCGGGTGTGAAGACATCCGGACAAGCTGGACAAATTGCAGGCAAGCGGCACGAAACCCGAGGTGGAGAGAGTCATGGCGGATATTGCGCAGTTGGAAGAACAGATCGTTGGGTTGACCCTGCTCGATGCGGCGGCCCTGGTGAAGCAGTTGGAAGCACGTCTGGGCGTGTCGGCCGCAGCAGCAGCGCCGGTGATGATGGCTGGCGGCGGCGCAGGAGCGGCAGCCGAGGCAGCTCCGGAGCAGACCGAGTTTACCGTCATCCTGAAGGATGCGGGCGCCAATAAGATAAACACCATCAAGGCGGTACGCGAAGTGACCTCGCTCGGGCTGAAGGAAGCCAAGGACCTGGTCGACGGTGCTCCGAAGCCCTTGAAGGAGAACGTCAGCAAGGACGAGGCTGAGGCTGTCCGCAAGAAGTTCGACGGGGTGGCGACAGTCGAAGTCAAGTAGTTACCAAAGGGGTGCGCAGGATTTGGCTCCGGTGTGTTAGGCGGGGATTGCACAAACGAGCGTTTGGCGCTAAGATCAATCTTGTGCCATTCGCTCGAGTGTCCTGTCCTGCTGCATCCCAGGGTTCTACGATCGAGTCTCGTCCTGGCACTTTCGCGACTGACATCCTATGGCAGGGCGAAAGCCGGTGCGCCGGGATAGTTCTCTGCGCTGATGCAGGCGTTCCACAGACAACGCGGGTAATCGAACATTCTTTTTCAAGCAAAGTGCGCAACTCGGTGCGGGCGCTCGTGAGACTTGCCGTCTCTACGGGCCCTTTCGCGTCTGCCTAGAGCCCTTTCACGTCCTCGTCTCGCCAGC
>DASWUY010000084.1:0-1707 GCA_036401435.1 Acidobacteriaceae bacterium
ATGCGGTAGAGCACACGGCGCCGCACCTCTGCCATCAGGGGCAGCATGCTCCGCAGCACCTCGCCCAGCGGGCACAGGTAGTACTGCGCCATCCACTCGGCAAGCTCCAGCAGGGTGGCAGAGAGAATCGGCTCCGCATCGAGCACGGCCAGCAGCGCTTTGGCCTCCACTGGAGGTGGATCCCGATGCAGGCGAGTGATGATCCCCGCCATCTTCTCCTGGCGAAAGGGCACCAGCACGCGGCAGCCGACCTGCGGCGCGTTGCCGTGAGATTCTGGCGCGCCTGGGGAAAGATCTCCCGAAGCGACGGGCCCGGGGATCGCGTACGTGAAGACGCGGTCAAGCGGCACCGGCAGCGCAACGTCACAGAAGTGTGCCATAGGTTCTTCGCGGAGAGTCAAGTGCGTCGCAGCGCTGTCTCAAGGAGGCGCACCCTCAACCGGAGGCCGCGCCTGCTCCCAGCTCCCGCATGGCGAGCTGCAGGTCACCCCAGGCAGCTTTCTTCTGGTTGGGGTCGCGTAGCAGGTAGGCCGGGTGATAGGTGACGATCAGCCGTGCTCCATGCGCTGCGTGGACGCGTCCCCGCAGCGCGGTAAGGGGGCTCTTTGCGCCGAGCAGGTACGTCGCGGCGGTGGCGCCCAGGGCGACGATGACCTGCGGCCGAACGATGTCAATCTGGCGGAAGAGAAACTGGCTGCACGTCACCGCCTCGACCGGCTCGGGCACACGATTCTGCGGCGGCCGGCACTTGACGATGTTGGCGATGTAGACGCTCGACCGAGCCAGCCCCCTGGCCGTGATCATGTTGTTCAGCAGCTGCCCCGCGCGGCCCACGAAGGGTATTCCCTGCTGGTCTTCGTCGGCACCGGGGCCCTCCCCTACAAAGAGCAGGCGCGCATTCGGGTCGCCATCGCCAAAGACGATGGTGTGGCGGCCCGCAAAGCCCAGCGGGCACCGCGTGCAATCCCCTATCTCCTGCCGCAGCGCCTCAAGCACCTGGGCTCGGGCCGCTGGCGCAATGAGGGGACCCGGGGTGAACTCAACGGAAGGGAGCGATGCTGCTCGGCGTGCGATCTCAGGGTCCTCTTCGTAGGCGGTTGTCGGTTCCGGGGAAGCAGGCTGCAACTCAGCGAGGAGCCGTGGCGCGACGGTTGCATCGCCCTGCAAGCCCGGCGCTGAGCGGCGATACAGGTCAAAGATGCCCAGGTCGCGCAGGTAGTCCAGGTGGGCGCGCAAAGCCTCTTCAAGGGACGCGGGTGGGAGCAACGCCGCCATGCTCCCTACTGCCCCGGAACGGGGTAGCGGGAGAGGCTCCCGGTCTCGGCCATCAGCTTGGAGGGGCGCCGCAGGGCCAGCACCTCGTTCAGGATGCGGTCGGCGAGCGCACGCTTGGACATCTCCGGCAGGTCGATGGCGGTGTCAAGAGTAAGGAAGGTGGCGGCATTGCGGTCGCCGTCAAATCCCAGCCCCTCGCGGGAGACATCGTTCAGCACGATAGCGTCTGCCCCCTTGCGCAGCAGCTTGCCCCGGCCCTGGGCGAGCACGTCCTGCGTTTCAGCGGCAAAGCCGATGACCAGCACCCCGGCCTTGCGGCGCTTCACAATCTCGGCCAGGATGTCTTCGGTCGGATCGAGCTCGAGCACCAGCGGCCCGGTGCGTTTCAACTTCTGCTCGGCCTGCGCGCGCGGCTTGTAGTCAGCCACAGCG
>DASWUY010000085.1:0-8715 GCA_036401435.1 Acidobacteriaceae bacterium
GGTGCCTGGTGGCCAGGCGTACCGCGGCCTGGTTGCGCCACTCCTGCTCCCGCTCATGGTGGCGCTGCAGCTCCACATACACGCTCTGCCGGCCATAGAGCGCGATCAACTGCTCCAGCAGCCGGCTGCCCTCCGCCTCGCCGCCCCGCATCAGCGCTGCAGCCAGCGGGCCCTCGTCGCCTCCGGTGAGGCAGACCAGCCCCTCGGCGTACTGCGCCAGGTCCTCGAGCGTGGCCGCGCCCTCCTGCTTGGCAGGCGCACGGAGCTTGTACAGGGTGATCAGCTGGCAGAGGTTCTGGTAGCCGGTGCGCGTGGCGCAGAGCAGGGTCAGCCGCGCCGGCTCATCGGCCATGGCATGCGGCAGGTGGGCGGGGGGGCTGAGTCGCGCGCCCAGGCCACTGACAGAAACCTCCGCACCTACATGCGCTGCTACCGGCGCCGTCTTTCCGGCCGCGGTGATGGACTTGGCGCGGCTGTGAAAGCGCGCAGCTCCGTACACGCCATTCCGATCGGTGATAGCGATCGAAGGCAGCTCAAGCTCGGAGGCTCGCTCGATGAGCCGCTCGGGGTTCGAGGCGCCATCGAGAAAGCTGAACGAGCTGGCCGCGTGTAACTCGATGTAGGGTTGTTTATCCATGGCCGGGAGTTAGTCGTAGACCGCTTCAAGCAGCCACTGCCTGCGCAGCAGGTCCTGGGCTACCCGGCAGTAGAGCGGTCCTTCCTGAGCCCCATATTCTGGCCCACGCGGAGCCGGTTCCGGGGCCCTGGCGATCACATCCCATTGCTCACGCGACCACACGCCCGCACTCCACCAGCTTCCGCTTTCACGCCAAGGCCCAAATGCCCGGACTACCTGGTACTGCCGGGCGCCATAGTGAAAAGCGGCCGGCCTGGCATCCTCCACCTGCACCGTAAGCACGGCAGGCGGCCGTATGCGACGCATGGCAGGCGCATGCCCCTCTGGCCCGCCTGCCTTTTTGCCTGCCGTGCTGCCGAGCACAAACGGCTGCACCAGAAAGCCCTCCGGCGCGTGCGTATCGAGCAGCTGCGGTGATCCCACACCTGCCTCACCGACCAGCGCCCTGAGGCGCGCGAGCGTTACATCCAGTCGTGACGACTCCGGCATCTGGGGCGAGAACAATCCCATCTGCACCTTGCTTGTCCTGCCGGCCTCGGCCGTGACTTCAAGCGAGAGCACGGCCGCCTCCGGTGGGTGCGCCGCCAGGTCAAGGTGCAGCAGCTTCAGCAGCAGCTTGCGATCTTCTGTCGGCAGCGCCGGACGGACCGAGCGCCGGTGCTCCCGGCCCGCAGCAGACCCCGGGCTACGCTCGAGCGTCAGCAGCACGCTCAGGCAAGCAAGCGCCAGCCCCCGGTCGCGCACCCGCAGCAGCAACTGGTCCAGCATCGGCGCCAGCACAAACAGGAGCGAGTCCAGTACGGCCACAGGCGCGTCAAACTCGTAACTCTCCCTGAGCACAAAGGCCGGCGATGCGGGCTGGAACAGGTGCGGCTGCTGCCCGCGTGCCAGGGCGCGCAGGCGCTTGCCCTCCTGCCCCATACGCGCGATCAAGGCCCGCTCCGGCAGGGCGGCCAGGTGGCCCAGCGTGCGCATGCCCCACAGCGCCAGCGTCTCATGCTGCTCGGCGCTGAGTGGCAGGGCTGCGAGCGGCAGAGGTGCGAGCGCCTGCTGCTCCTCCCCAGGTGGAACCAGGCAGATGCCCGGAGCGGACCGCGCCAGGGCCACAGACGCATGAAAGTTCGCGCTGATGGCAATGGAAACCTGCATGCCGAAGCCGGCCAGTTCCTGCTCAAGCGAGCGGGCGATGGACAGGGGTGGGCCAAAGAGCTTTTCTGTCCCGGCCAGGTCGAGCACGCAGATCGCAGCCGTGTCGGTACTTGCTTCTTCTATCGACGGCGTGTACCTGGACGCGCAGGCCAGCAGCGCAGCCCGGGCCTCGGCCTCTTCGCGCAGGCTGCGGCGCAGCACCGCCAGGCCGGCAAAGGCTTCCACTTCGACCCGTGTCATGCCGTCGGCGACGCCCTCTTGCCGGGCTGCCGGGTTGGCAGCGCAGACACGCTCAAGCGGCGCCTGCCCCTCAAGCACCGCCACAGGGCGGCTGCGCAAGGCATGCCGCAGCCGCAGAAGGGTCTGCACCGGAAACTCCGGCGCATGAATGCAGGCATACACCACCCCATCGGCAGACATGCTTTAGGCCTTTTCGCGCGCCGGGTAGGCGCTCCGCTGCCATGCAGCCTGAGGCGGACGTCGCGCCGCACGGTCCTCGATCGAGATCACGGCATGCGCAGCAGGGGTAAACCGCTGACGTAGCGCCTGCGCCTGGTAGTGCATGCTTTCAAGCACCGGGCTAGCGGCAGGGCGAGCGGAAGCATCAGGTTCCATGCCTCGGAAGCAGACCACCAGCCCGGCGCTGGACCTGGCACAACTGGTTTGCGTCAGCGCCAGCAGCACCGTGCGTCCCTGGTCAGCAGCAGCGCGGTACCGGAACCAGGTGGCCAGAGGGATGCGCAGCGCGTACTCGGGCGCTATGCTGCCCAGGTCAAGCACCAGCACGCGAAACCCTCCCGCCTGCAGCAGGAGGTCGGCGGCGCGCAGGGCCTGGTCCAGACGTGTCCAAGGTCTGGGTGTGAGGCTGGCGGACGAAGCCCGCTGCACTGCCACCGATGGCCTCGCAGACGGCGATGGCAGCATGCCGGGACGCGCCTGCTCCGCGTGGCCGCGCTTTGCCTGCCGGTCCGAGCTTACCTGCTCATCCCGCGGCACGGGCGCAAAGCGCGGTGCAGGCGCAAAGCGCGGTGCAGGCGCAAAGCGCGATGCGGGCTCTGTGCGCGCTGGCTCGGGCCCAGGGCTGCTGGTCGCCGCCAGACCAGGCCCCGAGTCCAAGCTGCGATTCGGCGCGCCCGGGGTGCCGATGGAGCGGTCGCGCCGCCCGCCGCCCGCCTGCAGCAGGTCGCCGACCGCCTTGTCCATCCCGCGCTCCTCGTCGCGGGGGTGGTGGCCTCCGCGCGCCTGTACCGGGGTACGATCCCTGCTGCCTGTGCTCATCGCCCGGCCCGGCATGCCCGTCTCGCCGGGCGCCAGGCCTTGTGCTCCGCAGCGCACCCATAGCAGCTGGTCCAGCCGCACCCCGTTGGCCGCGGCCGACTCGGGATCAAACGCATCGCTCGCATCCACCCACGCGCACAGGCTGCCCTGGCGCATCGCGGAAGCCACCGTGCTCATGGCCACCCCGGTGCGGCCTGAGCAGAGTGGCCCTACCAGCTCGGTAATGGCGCCGATCGGCAGCCCGCCGCCGAGCACCGCGTCAAGCGTCTCTATGCCGCTCAAGAGGGTTTCCCGCGTCTCGCGCGGCTGGGGTGTCAGCGCCCCGGCAAAGCGTCCGCCTGCCGCTGACTCGATCTGCAGACGCAGGGCGGAGGCGCGCGTGGACGCGATTGTCTGGCCGAAAAGGTGCTCAGGTGGGCCGGCGGGGGATGTCGACATGATCCGAGACTCCTTGGGAAAGATGGGAAAGGATGGGTGAAGATGGAGAACAGAAAGGCGGTGCAGGTCGTCTCTGCCGGTGCGCTTTTCGCCTTTTATTCGCTCTAGCATGCTGCCTTGTCCCCGCCCATGTCAAAGCCCAAGATCCACCTGCATTACGAAAAGTGCCCCCAGGCCGTAGTGGCTGCACCATAGCCGGTGCAGCCTTTTTCCTCCTGCTCACGCACCTTCCCCGGGGGCGCCCACTCACCTACTGGCCGCATCGTGGCAGTTGACTTTGCACTATGCGGTGCATCTCAGCACCCAGGATTGCTTGATTTCTCCATGAATTGAGGCCAGTTGTTCCAGTTTCGACGGTGTGCGGGGCCATCCACAGGCAGCAGACGCTGCACATTCATTTGCGGTGTGCACCGCATAGTGGAATCATAGAAAGTGGCACCTGCTGCGGCTTTGGTGTGGATCAAGAAAGGAAGTTTCATGGAGCAGATAGTGTCGGACGCGCTGGTCTTTTTCGGGGCCACGGGTGACCTTGCCTACAAGCAGATCTTCCCGTCACTCCAGCGGTTGGCCAAGAGAGGCCAGCTGCGCGGACCCGTCGTCGGCGTTGCCAAGGCAGGCTGGACCCTGGACGATCTGAAGGCGCGGGCCAAGGACAGCATTGAAAAACACGGGGGCATTGATCCCGAAGGCCTGGACATCCTGCTGAACAAGCTCTGCTATGTCGACGGGGACTATAACGACCCTGCCACGTTTACCGAAGTCCGCGCCCAGCTTGGCAAGGCCCGGTATCCTCTGCACTACCTGGCCATTCCTCCCTCGCTCTTTGTGCGCGTTGTGCAGCAGCTCAAAGCCTCAGGCAATGCAGAAGAGGGCGCGCGGATTGTTGTTGAAAAGCCCTTTGGCCATGATGTTGCCTCGGCCGCCGCGCTCAACCATGCCATCCATGAAGTGTTTCCGGAAGAATGCATCTTCCGCATCGATCACTACCTGGGCAAGAACTCGGTACAGAACCTGATCTTCTTCCGCTTCGCCAACTCCTTTCTTGAGCCTATCTGGAACCGCCAGTACGTCGAGAGCGTGCAGATCACCATGGCGGAAAACTTCGGCATCCAGGGCCGCGGCGGCTTTTACGACAGCGTTGGCGCCCTGCGCGACGTGGTCCAGAACCACCTGATGCAGCTGCTCTCGAATATTGCGATGGAGCCGCCCCCGTGTCCTGATGTCGAAAGTCTGCGCGATGAGCGCGCCAAGGTGCTCAAGAGCGTCAAGCCCATTACCGCGGACGACGTGGTGCTGGGCCAGTTCGACGGCTACCTGGACGAGCCCGGCGTGCATCCGGATTCAAATGTCGAGACGTTTGCCGCGCTCCGGCTGAACATCAACAGCTGGCGCTGGCGCGATGTTCCCTTCTTTATCCGCACCGGCAAGCTGCTGAACAAGAGCGCGACCGAGATCATCGCCAAGCTGCGCCAGACCCCGGCCGTCTTTTCCGACAAGCTGACGCCGCAGAACTACGTCCGTTTTCGCCTCAGCGGAGAGCCCGTCGTCGCGATCGGCGGCTCAGTCAAGGAGGCAGGCGACACCCTGCGCGGCTGCATGGTCGAGCTCAAGGCCTCGCAGCAGTGCGGGACCACCGACCTGCTGCCCTATGAAGAACTGCTGGAAGACGCCATGCACGGCAACCCGGTCTGGTTTGCGCGCGAGGACTACGTGGAAGAGAGCTGGCGGGTTATGGACCCGCTGCTCAAGAACCTGCCCAAGGTGCATACCTACAAGCCAGGCAGCTGGGGACCGGAGCAGGCCAATGACCTCACCCGCTCGGTCGGAGGATGGTCCAACCCGACGTAGCCTAGCCGCGCGCCACTCGCGCGCACCCGGGCCGGCGGAGAACACCCTCCGCGGCCCGGCGGGCACCTTTACCCTTCCACGCGAAAGGCCTCAAGCGACGCAGGGTACCGGTCGCGTCCCCGGTCCGGATCAATCCACAGCGTCAGCGTCTTGACCCCTTCAAGCTCGACCGCGTAGTTCTCCTGCTCCTCGACCGACCCTCCGGGACTGAAGCTCCACTGCTGGCGGACAATCTCCCGGGTGTGCCCGTCGGCGAGCGTGGCATGCAGGCTGAACTCCTGCATCCGCTCGTGGTCGGTTTCGCGAAACTGCAGCAGCACCCGCCTCACCCGCTGCGGCGCGTCAAAGTGCAGGCGCAGGGTCTGTGGCCCGGGGACGGCGGCCTGCCAGCCCCCCTTTGATCCTTCTCCGGAGGGACTTTCTGCAGCGTGCGCAAATGCGCCTTCCACCGGGTGCTCGGGATCTTCCGAGGATATTTCGACCTGGGCCAGGGTGGTCAGGTCCAGCCATGCCCCGGCAGGCACCACCGCCTTGAGAGCCGGGTCGCCGCCAAGGATTGTCTTGCGCATCTTTGTCCTCCATGTACCGTGGTACCCGTGCGTCGATCCAGCCACAGGATTGCAAGTTCTCCCTGCTCAGATGCCGGTCGCGGGTCGCATTGGTCCATTTGGCTACGATGTGGGCCATCGCAGGTCCAGCAGGTCGAGCTCCCGCTCCAGCTTGCGCAGGGTCTCGCCGCCGATCTGGCCCTGGTTCTGCAGCTTCAGCAACTCGGCGCGCTCGGTGCTGCGCAGCTTGCCTGTGATCTCGGCGTAGACCCGCATCTGCTGGGGCGCGCTGCGGCCCTTGACCTCCTGCAGAGCGTCGAGCCGCTGACGGTAGTAGCGTTCGATCAGGTCGGTGGTCACCTCTGCCTCTTCGGCGCTGTCCTGCCGCAACTGCTCCAGCATCCGCAGCGCCGCGGTGATCAGTCTTCGGCGTGCCCGGCGTTCCTCTTCAAGCATGCCGGGGGAGGCACAGACCCCCAGCCGGCGAATGATCCAGGGCAGCGACAGGCCCTGCGCCGTCAGGCTGACCAGGATCGAAGCGAAGGCCAGAAAGATGATCGCGGCGCGATGCGCAAAGGGCTGGCCGGCATCGTTGGTCTCAGGCAGGGAGAGAGCGGCGGCCAGCGTGAGCACGCCCCGCATGCCGGCCCAGCCTACGACAAAGGCGCGCCGGTTGTTCACCTCCATCGCCTCTCTCTGTCGCAGCATGCGCCTGCGCACAAAGCGCGCCAGGTGGGCCACCGGGTAGATCCAGGCCATGCGCAGCAGGAGGAGCAGCAGGCTGATGAAGGCGCTGCCTGCGAGCAGGTGCAGCCAGTCCAGCGGACGCATCAGGTTGAGAACGGCGGGCAGCTGCAGGCCGATGAGGATGAAGACAAAACCGTTCAGCGCGAACTCGATCGTGTTCCAGACCGCCTGGCCCTCCAGCCGGCCCTGCGAGGTAAAGGCCTCTGAGCTCTGGCGGCCCACGTACAAGCCGCAGCAGATGGTGGCCAGCACGCCCGAAGCATGCATGCTTTCGGCCAGCAGGTAGGCCAGGTACGGGGTTCCCAGCGAGAGCAGGGTCTGGGTGGCCGAGCCGCGCACCGGCCGCTGCAGCATGGAGACGAGCTTGCCGACCAGCAGGCCTGCTGCCACTCCACCGAGGACCAGCAGCAGAAGCTCGCCCGCGCCCGCGGCCAGCGATGGAGTGCTGCCGGAAGCCACGATCGAGACACAGAACTGGAGCGCCAGCAGGCCGGCTGCATCGTTGACCATGCTCTCGCCTTCAATGATGTCCAGCAGCTCTCGGGGCAGGCCTACGCGGCGCCCGATGGCCGAGGCGGAGATGGCGTCGGTGGTGCTGACGACGGCGCCCAGCAGGGCGCCGGTAGCCAGGTCAAAGCCGGGCAGAAACAGGTGCGCGCCGACTGCCACGCCCGCGACCGTGAACGCGACCAGTCCAAAGGCCAGCAGCAGGATGGTGACGATGTTGTTGCGAAACTCGCGCCAGGACGTCTGCAGGGCCGTCGCATAGAGCAGCGGAGGAAGCACGACCAGGAAGATGAAGGTCGGGTTGAGCTGGATATCGGGGAAGACCGGCAGCAGGCTGAGCACCAGGCCGCCGATCACGAGCACGATCGGGTAGGGCACCGTGAGCCGCTGGGCGACAGCCGACAGGAATGAGATGAGCGCCACCAGCGCCATCAGCAGCAATTCTGTCGCGTGGATGCCATGGCCGGACATAGGCTCAGGTCACCTGCCTGGATCGAGGATGCCTCAAGGGCAGGCCAGCCCTGCTCACAGTTATCTGCGGGGCGAGTGGGCCGCCGGGTTCAGGGGCAGGTGTCCACATAGGTGACCGGGCAGGGCGGCGGCATATGGTCCTCTGAGATGAAGGGAGAAGCAGGCAGGCCGGCCGCGTTGTACAGGTTGGCGTGCGGCGCGTTGGCCCAGGCGTAGCGCACATAGCGCGGATGCTCGACGCCGGCGGCGGTGGCGAGCACCGTGCTGCCTTCCACCTGCGCATCCGCCGGGTGGAAGCGGTGGTCTGCGCCGGCCACCTCAAAGCCCTCCGGAGCGCCTTTGGTCCGCAGCCCTTCCGCGTGGTCAAACCACACCCGCATGCCCGCGCCCTCCGGCGCAGTCTGCCGGTACATGGGCCCGGAGTACTCGATTTTCTCGCCGTACACGGTCGCGCGGGCGGCCAGTGCCAGCCGTGCGGCCACGGTCTGCTTGTCGGCAGGATGCACGTTCTCCGGCTGCCCTACATCAATGCTGACGGCCATGGCGGTATTGGTCAGCTTGAGCGTGCGCCGCTGCGCCTCGCGAATGATGCCCCAGGTCTCAGCCGGCACGGAGGTGAAGCTCGAAATCTGCACGTAGAGAAACGGGAAATTTCCCTGATGCCAGTGCGCGCGCCAATCGGTGATCATGGCCGGGAAAACCTTGTCATAGAGCGGCGCCCTGATCTCCGAGCTGTCCGTCTCCCCCTGGTACCAGATCACGCCCTTGATGGTGTAGGCGGTAGCGGGGGCAATCATGCCGTTGAACAGGCCGGCCGGCGCCCAGGAAGCAGGCCCCGGGTGCCAGGGATGCTTGGGCAGGGGCTGACCTGCTGCGCGGGCGGCCGCATCGTCACGCTTCTCCTTCGCCACCAGCGCAGGCACATCCATCTGCGCATCGGTCATCTGCGCGCGCGCGGCAAAGACCGGCATCAGCGAGGCGTCTGCGCCGAGGCTGTCCAGGCTCACCCAGGAGGCGACCGGGGTGCCCCCCCAGGTAGAGTCCACCAGCCCGATCGGCACATGCTCGCGCTCCGAGATCTCGCGGCCGAAG
>DASWUY010000086.1:0-2187 GCA_036401435.1 Acidobacteriaceae bacterium
CCACCGCCCCTAGGGCCGACCGCAGCGCGCTCCGCGGCACCGCATCCCCAGCCGGGCTCACCCCCCCGGCCGGACTCGCCGCCGCCCCCACCCCGCACCCCGCCAGCCGCGCCTCTGCCAGCACCGCGGCATGCGCCACCCGCACCGCGCGCACGTGCGGCGGCAGGTTCTCCGCAGGAAACAAAACCAGGATCGCGTAGGTCTCCGCCAGCAGCCCATGCACCGCATCCCGCTCCGCCTCCGGCAGGCTGCTGAAGTCCGGCTGCGCCATCGCCTGCTCCAGCATGTTGCGGCTCACCAGGTACCGGCCCTCGGTCGCCGCCGTCCGGCCCGCCCCCACCAGCCCCGCCGTCCGCGTCTCGCGAAATCCAGCCGCCCTCCGGTACAGTGTCAACGCATCCGCATTCGCGTCTGCCTGCTCCAGCAGCCCGGCCACCAGCAGCTGCAGCCCGTGGTTGTCGGCCGCATTGCCTGCGGCGATCAGCAGCTGCCCACGCGCCTCCTCCATCCGGTGCTGCGCGATCAGGTATCGCGCCAGCTCCAGCCGCACCTCCCGGCGCCGTGTCACCCCGTCCCCGTTCCAGGTCCCGTCCAGCGCCGCCTCGTACGCCGTCACCGCCCCGGCCACGTTGCCCTGCCGCACCGCCAGCCGTGCCAGCTGCAGGTTGATCATCCCGTCCCCGGGCTGGGCCTCGTGCAGCGTGTTGAAGTAGACAGCCGCCTCCTGCGTGCGCCCCGCCGCCGCCAGCGCCGTTGCCAGCTCTATCTGCAGCCCGCGCTCGTCCGGCGAGTAGGCCAGCGCCGACCGCAGACTCTCCACCGCCTCGAGCGGCCGCCCATTCGCAAGCGCCGACTCGCCACGCGCCTTCCACCGCTGCTCCAGCTTCACCCTGTGCCCGGTAAAGGAGTGGAACAGCATGTACGTCACAAACGTCAGCGCCATCACAATCGTCAACAGCGTCGATAGCGCCACCGAGTCGCGCACCAGCATCCGGTGCTTCTCCACCCGTTCCGGCCCTGTCAACACCAAGCGCGATTTCAGTCCGGGCATCACCTCTTTACTCTAGACGGTTCACACTCCCCCGCGGCAGGAGCGCATCCCAGGAGTAAAGAACGGAGTAAGGAACGGAGTCACCAACGCGCCCCGCCTCCAACGCGCACTTCCCGGACTACGGCACCCGGCTCCTTTGCAAAGAGAAGCCGAGCAACCATTGCCCTCGGTGCGGCATCATAGGCCTTTGCTGCGATCCAGGGAGGCGGTCCTCATGGCATCATCGGTTTGGAAAGGCTACATCTCCTTCGGCCTCATCTCCGTGCCCATCCGCATGTACGTCGCCGCCCGCGAGCAGCACATCGGCTTCAACCAGATCCACGCCTCCTGCGGATCGCGCATCAAGCAGCAGCTCTTCTGCCCCACCGACGAGCGCGTCGTCGAGCGCGACGAGATCGTCAAGGGCTACCCCACCGGCGACGGCGGCTACGTCACCGTCACCAGCGACGAGCTCAAGCAGCTTGAAGCCGAGTCCTCGCAAACCATGTCCATCGTGCAGTTCGTCCACCTGGACGAGGTAGACCCTCTCTACTACGAGAGCTCCTACTACACCGTTGCCGAGGAGCCCGGCCGCCGCGCCTACGCCCTCATGATGCAGGGCATGCAGCACCTCAAGCTGGGCGCCGTGGCCAACATCACCCTCCACCAGCGCGAGCAGGTCGTTCTCATCCGCCCCTACGCCCACGGCCTCGTGCTTCACACCCTCTACTACCCTGAGGAGGTGCGCGAGCTCGATGAGTACGGCACCCAGCAGGAACTGCAGCTGCAGCCGCAGGAGGTCCAGCTCGCCGAGCAGTTCATGCAGCAGCTCGCCAGCCCCTTCCACCCCGAGGCCTTCAAAAACACCTACCAGGAACGCGTCGAGCAGCTGATCGAGAGCAAGGGCGCCGGCAAGCCGCAGCCCGAGGTCGAGGCCCCCAAGAAGCCCGCCGCCCCTGCTGTCAACCTGATGGAAGCCCTGCGGCAGAGCATCCAGGCCCGCGAGGCCGCGGCCGGCGTCAAGCCCATCCGCACCCCGGCTCCTCCCGAGCCTGCCGCCGCCCCGCCCGAGCACGAGGCCGCGAAAGAAGCCGAAAAGGCCGCACCCGCCCCCAGGACCAGGCGCAAGAAGGCCAGCTAACCGCCCGGCCGCCACG
>DASWUY010000087.1:0-13165 GCA_036401435.1 Acidobacteriaceae bacterium
GGGGCGGGGTAAGGTCGAAGAGATTGAAGGCGTCGTGGCCTCGACCGGCGCGGAGCTTGTTCTCTTCGACCACGACCTCACACCCTCACAGCTGCGAAACCTCGAGGCAAAGTTGCCATGTCGTGTGATCGACCGCACGCAACTCATCCTCGATATCTTCGCGCGCCATGCACACACCCGCGAGGGTCAGCTCCAGGTCGAGTTGGCGCAGCTGGAGTATCAGCTTCCCCGCTTGGCAGGCCGGGGCAAATCCATGTCGCAGCTGGGCGGCGGCATCGGCACCCGGGGCCCCGGCGAAACGCAGCTCGAGACCGATCGCCGCCGCATCGGCCGCCGCCTGGTCCTGCTGCGGCGAGAGCTTGACGCGGTCCGCCGGGTGCGCCGTCAACAGCGCCAGCGCCGCGAGACCGCCCCGGTCCCCACGGTCGCGCTCGTCGGCTACACCAACGCCGGCAAGAGCACGCTCTTCAATCGCCTGACCGATGCCGGCGTCTTTGCGTCTGCACAGATGTTTGCCACCCTCGATCCCAAGCTCCGCGCCATCGTCCTGCCCTCCCGGCGCAAGGTCCTGCTGTCTGACACCGTAGGCTTTATCCGCGACCTCCCGCACACCCTCGTGACCTCCTTCCGAGCCACGCTTGAAGAGGTGGAGAAGGCGGAAGTTCTGCTGCACGTGCAGGATGCAGCCCACCCCCAGGCCGCCGAGCACAAGGCCGAGGTCGAGAAGGTGCTCGGCGAGCTCGGCGTGCTCGACAAGCCGCGCATCGAGGTATGGAACAAAATGGACCTGATGACCGCCGAGCAGCAGGCCGAGGCGCGCACCGCCGGAATCGGCCTCACTCGAGACTCCGACCGGGCCCCCGCGCCCGGCGTAAGCGTCTCCGCCCTCCAGGGCACCGGCATCTCCGAGCTGCTCGCCTCGATCGACGCCGCGCTGGTCGCCGACCCCGTCGTCGAGCAGTGGCTTACCGTCCCCCAGTCCGCAGGTGAGGTCTTGTCGGCGCTCGAGGCTGGCGCGATCCTCCAGGAGCGTGAGTTCTCAGGCGACTCCGTGCGGCTCCGGGTGGCCGGACCGCGTTCGCTCCTGGGGCGCTATCGACGCTACTGGGAGCCCGGCCCGGCGTGAGCTGGCGCAAGCTCGTCCGCACCCCAGCGCCGGCCACACGCCCGCGGCACCGACGCGGCAGTCGCCTGCCGGGTCGCCGGAGGTCAATCCCCTGTGATATCTATAGGTAGACGCGCGTTGGCGCTCTAGGGCAGCGGCCGTGCTTTGACACCCTGCGCTTCCGCTTGTTAGAACCGGTACTTCCCATCCTACCCAAATGCTTCACCATGCGGATGCGCCCGCCGAGCAAGGCTTGCGGGTAAGCTGGCGATCTACAAGGCTCGAAAGACATCTCATCAAGAACTGATTCAACCAGCTATGGACCAACTTCTGCGCCAACTCGGGGACCTCGCGCTCGGCTCTGTGCCGACGATGGTCATCTTCTTGATCCTGGTCGGCGCCTACCGGGCGCTGGTCGATGTCCCGCTGCGCGACACGCTCGCTGAGCGCCGCCGTCGCACCGCAGGCGCGGTTGAGAAGGCGCAGGCAGCCATCGCGCTCGCCGATGCCAAGGCCCAGGAGTACGAGGCCCGTCTCCGCGGCGCCCGCATGGAGATCATGGCCCGCCGCGAGAAGCAGGTACAGCAGTGGAACCAGGCCCGGGACCGCGCCGTCGCCGACGCCCGCGAGGTCGCCCAAGGCAGGATCAAAGAGGCGCGTTTGCAGATCGAGCAGCAGACAGCGCAGGTCCGCACCGAGCTTGAGGCAGGCATCGACCAGCTCGCTGCACAGGTGCTTGCCGCCATTCTGCCCGCCCGGAGCCTCCAATGACCCGCTCGCTCCGTCCCCGGCGCTCTGTGGCCGCCCGTTGGTCTGCAGCGGCGCTCTGGTGCTGCCTGCTGGTCCCCGTCACCCTTGCCGCCCAGCCACCGGCGGATCCGTCTGCGCAGCAGCAGCAGCCCATCACCACCGGGTCACCGAGTGAAAAGATGGATGCCGGCGCGTCCAATGCCACCGAAGAGGCCTACCGCCACTCCTCCGCCGTCCAGTTCCTGGCCCGGCATCTGCATATGTCGACCGAGCGCACCGCAGTGCTCGTTGAGGATGTAAACTCCGGGCTGCTGATCCTGACCATCCTCTACTTCCTGGCTAAATACCTGCCCGGCGCCATGCGCGGGCGCCGCGAAACCATCGACCGCGCCCTGGTGGACGCACGCTCGGCCACCGAGCTCGCCAATCAGAGGCTGCAGGCTGTCGAAGCCCGCCTCGCCATGCTCGATACCGAGATCGAAGGGCTCCGGCAGCAGGCACTCCATGCCGGCGAGGAAGATCAGCAGCGCATTAAGGCCTCCCTCGAGCGCGAGCGCACCCGCATCATCCAGTCTGCCGAGCAGGAGATAAGCACAGCCCAGGCCGCAGCCCAGCGCGAGCTGAAACGCTTTGCAGCCGATCTCGCTGTCGACCGCGCCGTCAGCCGCATCGAACTCTCCGAGGCGGCCGACCAGGCGCTCATTGCGGAGTTCACCGACAGTCTCGGCGGCGTACTGCAGGCAGTCGACTTCAAGAAGCGGAGGCAGAACTGATGGCCGGCTATGCCATCCGCTATGCCCGCGCGCTGGCCGACGTAGTCACCCAGTCCACCGGCGAGACCACGCTCGATCCCTCAGCTATCGATATGGAGCTGGCGAGCTTTGCCGCGGCCTGGCAGGAGAGCAAGGCCCTGCGCGGCGCCTTTCTCGACCCCTCCGTAGCGGCGTCGAAGAAGGTAGCTATCCTCGACAAGCTCGCACCGCGCCTCGGCCTGTCGAAGACAACGCGAAACTTCCTCGCCGTCCTCTCGAACCACGACCGCATGGAAGGTGTGACAGAGGTGCTTGAAGAGTATCGCCGCGAGATGCGTGCGCGCCTCGGCGTCGCAGAGGTCGCATGGACGACGGCCCGCCCACTCGGCGACGAAGAGCGTCAGGCGCTCGTCCAGCGCATCGGAGCGCTGGCAGGGGCACAGGTCGACGCGAAGTTTTTCGAAGACCCCTCGCTCCTCGGCGGTGCTCTGCTGCGCATCGGCTCCACCGTCTACGACGGCACAGTGCGCGGACGCGTGCAACAGTTGAAGGAGAAGCTGGCGGTAAGCTGAGCCGGAACGCCACTCCCGCCGCTGCTCTTCTTCGCACCAGGGCATGCCGCCGGACGCGCACCAAGCAAAACTCGAATGAAGCGGCGAAAAGGCCGCACCTTTACCAGACAGGAAGACATGGCACAGAGCGGAAGCAAGATCAGCGCAGACGAAATCAGCAGCCTCCTCCGCGAGGAGATCCAGAACTACGACGTGAAGATGCAGGTCGACGAGGTCGGCACCGTCATCTCCGTCGGCGACGGCATCGCCCGCATCCATGGCCTGGACAAGGTCATGGCCGGCGAGCTGATCGAGTTCCCCCACGGTGTGGCCGGCCTCGCCCTCTCGCTTGAAGAAGAGCAGGTCGGCTCGGTGCTGCTGGGCGAAGCGGCTGGCGTCCGCGAAGGCGACGAGGTCAAGCGCACCGGCAGGATCATGAGCGTGCCCGTCGGCGAGGCCATGATCGGCCGCGTCGTCAACGCGCTCGGCGAGCCCATCGACGACAAGGGCCCCATCGCCACCACCGCAACCCTGCCCATTGAGCGCCTGGCGCCCGGCGTCATCGATCGCCAGCCCGTCAAGGAGCCCATGGCTACCGGCATCAAGGCCATCGATGCCATGATCCCCATCGGCCGCGGACAGCGTGAGCTCATCATCGGCGACCGCCAGACCGGCAAGACCGCAGTCGTTATCGACACCATCCTCAACAACGCCGGCAACGATCTGGTCTGCATCTACTGCGCCATCGGGCAGAAGCGCTCCTCCATCGCGCAAACCGTCCAGACGCTCACCGAACATGGCGCCATGGACTACACCATCGTCGTCGCCGCCTCCGCCTCTGAAGCCGCGCCCATGCTCTACCTCTCGCCCTTCTCGGCCACGGCCATGGGCGAGTACTTCCGCGACAACGGCAAGCACGCCCTGATCATCTACGACGACCTTTCCAAGCACGCCGTCGCCTATCGCGAGCTGTCGCTGCTGCTGCGCCGCCCTCCCGGGCGCGAGGCCTATCCGGGCGACGTCTTCTACCTGCACTCGCGCCTGCTCGAGCGCTCCGCCAAGATGAACAAGGAGAAGGGTGCAGGCTCGCTCACCGCGCTGCCCATCATTGAAACCCAGGCAGGCGACGTCTCTGCCTACATCCCGACCAACGTCATCTCCATCACCGATGGACAGATCTTCCTGGAGACCGACCTGTTCAACGCCGGCATCCGCCCGGCCGTCAACGTCGGCCTATCGGTCTCGCGCGTCGGCTTCTCGGCCGCCTACAAGTCGGTCAAGCAGGTAGGCTCCACGCTCAAGCTTGACCTCGCGCAGTATCGCGAGCTGGCCGCCTTCTCGCAGTTTGGCTCCGACCTCGACAAGGTCACCCTTAACCAGCTGAACCGCGGCAAGCGCCTCACAGAACTGCTGAAGCAGAACCAGTTTCAGCCCCTCTCTGCCGAGCACATGGTCGCCATCCTCTTCGCCGGGACCCAGGGCCTGCTCGACGACGTCAAGGTCGAAGACATCCGCGAGTTCGAGAAGGGGTTCCACGCCTATCTCGATGCGTCACAGCAGCCGTTACTCAAGGACATCGCGGAGAAGCGAGCGCTCGATGACGGCCTGCGTGGCAGGCTCAAGTCGGCTGTCGAAGAGTACAAGAAAGACTTCCTTGCCGGCCACGACAAGCCCCAGGGCAACGACGCCGTGGCCCAGCTTACCGAAGACGAAAAGAAGCAGGCCGCGCAGAAGACGCCCGCCGGCTCCCAGCCCGGCGCAGCCACCACAGCGGGCGGCGGAGCAACCAAAGAGCAGGCCGCCCAGACCCAGGGAGCCTCGCGCTAAGCCGATGGCCAACGTCCTCGATCTCAAGCGGCGCATCCGCAGTGTCAAGAACACGCGCCAGATCACCAAGGCCATGAAGATGGTGGCCGCCGCCAAGCTGCGCCGCGCGCAGGAGCGGATGACCAACGCCCGCCCCTACGCCGCCATGCTCGCCAGCGTGCTCGTCTCCCTCAAGCGCCGCATCGAGATCTATGACCCCATTACCGGCGAGCTGCGCCACCCCTTGCTCGCCACCCGCGAGGAAAAAAACATCCTGCTCCTCGTCGTTTCCGGCGACAAGGGTTTCGCGGGCGCCTTCTCGACCAATATCATCAAGGCCGCCGCACGCTTCCTGGCCGAGGGCGGCGGGCCCGACCAGCAGCCCCGCCAGATCGATGTCGAAACCATTGGCCGCAAGGCCCGAGACTACTTCCGCCGCCGCTATCCCGCAGCCCGCTTTGCGGCGCCGGAAGGCAACACCGACCCCGGACACACCGACCCAGAACACCCCCAGCGCCAGCAGCGCGCCGCCGCCATTGAGACCCTCGGCGAGCACGATGGCATGCTCGACAAGATCGCCTACGACCAGGTGCGCGTGCTCAGCGACGAGGTGGTTCGCCGCTACGCCCATGCCGAGATCGACGCCGTCTACCTGGTCTACAACGAGTTCAAATCCGTCGTCGCCCAGCGCGTCGTCGTCGAGCGCATCCTGCCGCTCGTCGAGACAGAGGCCGGCGCCCTCGCGAACCCCGAGGCCGTGCAGGCCGACGAGCCCACGCGCGAAGAGCGCGACCGCGCCGCCGAGGCCGCGCAAAGCGCAGGCATCACCCTGCGCGACGCTGAGGCCGACGCCATCAACCAGCAGGCAGACGAGGAAGCCAAGACCTTTGGCACAGCGGAAGTAGACTACCTCTACGAGCAGCCTCCCGCCGAGCTCTACAACGCGGTGCTCCCGCGCTACGTCACCGCCCTCATCTACCACGCCATGCTAGAGTCGGTAGCCGCCGAAAATGCCGCGCGCATGACTGCCATGGATGCCGCCACCAGCAACGCATCCGACATGATCGACTCGCTCACGCTCACCATGAACCGCGCCCGCCAGGCAGCCATCACCAAGGAAATCATCGAGATCGTCTCGGGCGCCGCGGCCGTCTAAATAAGCCGCGCCCGGACCGGAAAGAGAAGCAACGCATGTCAGAGCAAGCAGTCAGTCAACCAGGGGTCGACACCATGGCCGAGCACTACGGCCAGGACGCCGGCACGAGCAGCGCCAACCTCGGCTACGTAGTCCAGGTCTCCGGCCCTGCAGTCGATGTGCAATTCGACGAGGCGACCATGCCCGGCATCTTCCAGGCACTCCGCGTCACCTCCGAGGGCTTCAACGTCCCCAACCCCGTCAACGTCATCCTTGAAGTCCAGCAGCATATCGGCGAGGGCCGCGTGCGCTGCGTCGCCATGGAAGCCACCGAGGGCATGGTCCGCGGCATGAAGGCCATCGACACCGGCGGCCAGATCACCGTGCCCGTCGGCCGTGCCACCCTCGGCCGCATCCTCAACGTCATCGGCGAGCCGGTCGACGAGCTCGGCCCCGTCCACTCCGATCACCGCATGCCGATCCACCGGGACGCCCCCACCTTCGAGGAGCAGTCCACCTCGGAAGAAATGTTTGAGACCGGCATCAAGGTCATCGACCTCATCCAGCCCTTCCTCAAGGGTGGCAAGATCGGCCTCTTCGGCGGCGCCGGCGTCGGCAAAACCGTCATCATCCAGGAGCTGATCAACAACGTCGCCACCAAGCACGGCGGCTTCTCCGTCTTCGCCGGCGTCGGCGAGCGCACCCGCGAGGGCAACGACCTCTGGCTCGAGTTTCAGGAAGCCGGCGTCATCGATCTCAACGACCTGCCGAAGTCCAAGGCCGCACTCATCTACGGCCAGATGACCGAGCCCCCAGGCGCGCGTCTGCGCGTGGCCCTCTCCGCCCTCACCATCGCCGAGCACTTCCGCGATGAAGAAGGCGCCGACACCCTGCTCTTCATCGACAACATCTTCCGCTTCACCCAGGCCGGGTCCGAGGTCTCAACACTGCTCGGCCGCATGCCCTCCGCCGTCGGCTACCAGCCCAACCTGGCCACCGAGATGGGCGAACTGCAGGAGCGCATCACCTCCACCAAGAAGGGCTCCGTCACCTCCGTGCAGGCTGTCTACGTGCCCGCCGACGACTTTACCGACCCCGCCCCCGCAACCACCTTTGCCCATCTCGACGCCACCACCTCGCTCTCACGGCCCCTCTCCGAGCTGGGCATCTACCCCGCCGTCGACCCCCTCGCCTCCTCCTCGCGCATCCTCTCGCCCCGCATCGTTGGCCAGGAGCACTACGACGTCGCCCAGGGGGTCAAGCGCATCCTCCAGCGCTACAAGGACCTTCAGGACATCATCGCCATCCTCGGCATCGACGAGCTCTCCGAAGAAGATCGCCTCACCGTCTCCCGCGCCCGCAAGGTGCAAAAGTTCCTCTCCCAGCCCTTCCACGTCGCCGAACAGTTCACCGGCATCCCCGGCTCCTACTGCAAGGTCGAAGACACCATCCGCAGCTTCAAGGAGGTCATCGAAGGCAAGCACGATGACATCCCCGAGCAGGCCTTCTACCTCAAAGGCACCATCGAAGATGTGCTCGAAGCCGCTGAAAAGCTCAAGGCGCAGCAGTAGTCATGGCCGACCCAACCAGGTTCCAGGTTCGCCTCGTCACCCCTGACCACGTGCTGGTCGACGCCCCCGCAGATGCCGTCGAGCTGCCCGGCCGCACCGGCTACCTCGAGGCGCTACCCGGCGCCGCGCCTCTGCTCACCGAGCTCGGCGCGGGCGAGGTACGCATCCACGGCGGCCCCGCCGGCGACCAGCGCTACAACGTCGCCTGGGGCTTTGCCGAGGTCCTCCCCGACCGCGTCACCATCCTCGCCGAGAACGCGCAGAAGCCCGACCAGATTGATCGAGCCGGCGCCGAACAGCAGCTCCGTGACGGCCAGAAGCTCTGGAGCGAGGCCGGCGAAGACGAAGCCGCCTACACCCGCGCCAACGAAGTCATCGCCGAAGCCGAATCCAAGCTCGACAGCACCAGCCACTAGCAAAACCGCGCAGGCGGTCTCGCTTCTAGCTTGTCGCTTTCACGTTTTCGGGGATCGCGATCTCTTCAAACTGTGCTGAGAGCCGCGTCACGGCTTCCGCCACACCGGGACCTGCGAGCGGTTTGCCGTGCCCCGGCACCACGATAGCCGCCCCGAGCTCAGCCAGCCGTGCCACCGACCTCCGAGCCGCATTCCAGTCCGAGGTAAAGTACGCCGGAGGCCCATGCAGTTCGGGCGCCTGGGCAATCGCCGCCTCAAAAAACGACTCCGGCTTCGTCGTGCAAAAGGCGTCTCCCACCAGCAGCGTGCGATCCTCCGCGCGAAAGAACGAGACGTGCCCCGGCGTGTGCCCGGGCGTCTCAATCAGCTGCCAGCCTGGCAGCGCCGCGATCGCCTCACCCTCCCCGGACAGCGCACGCAGCCGCTCGCCCAGGTCAACCGGCCGCCGGGGATAGATCGGCGACAGCAGCGCCATCAGCCCGCCCCCCGCGCCCGCGTTCGGAGCCGGGTACTCCTGTTGCCCGGTCAGGTATGGAAACTCAAGTCGATGGGCATAGACCGGCACGTCCCAGTGCCCGGCCAGCTCGCCGGCCGCGCTCACATGGTCGAAGTGCCCGTGTGTCAGCACAATGGCCTCCGGCGGCCGCCCATAGTGCTCCTCCGCCCAGCTGCGGATCATGCCTGCTGAAAAAGGGATAGCCGCATCGATCAGCGTCCAGGCGCCGTCTGCGTGCGAGATGCCAAACACGTTCACGAAGGCGATGCGCAGGCCGCGAACGCCCGGCGCAATCGCCTCCATGGGAACCACCTGTTCTGGCGGGATAGGGATGTGATCCATCGCAACATGATCTCCTTGCGTGTGGGATGCAGCCGCAGTCCTGAAGCGGTAACCGGCTTCCCGGATCGGGAGCCCGCCGTCCATCGATGAGGATGCCAGGGTTTGCCATGTGCGAAGCCAGTCGCGGCGCGTGTATCTTGACCGTGGATTGGAGGCGGCCCTGCTGAAGACCATGCTCCAACTCGAGGTCTCCGCCGCCAGCCACCGGGGCCGCGTTCGCACCTCCAACCAGGACGCCTACGGCTACAGTGTGGACGCGCGCTGCTTTGTGCTGTGCGACGGCATGGGCGGGGCAGCAGGTGGCGAGGTGGCCAGCCAGGTCGCCGTCGAGACTTTCCTCGAGCGGCTCGCGCCCGACGGTACCGCGGCGCCCCTCGCCCGCCGCATGGAGCAGGCAATCAGCGCCGCCAACCGCATCCTCTTCACCCGCGCGCAGCGAGAGCCCGCGCTCCATGGCATGGGCACCACCCTGGTAGCAGTGGTGCTCGACGAAGACAGCCGCGCCTCGGTCGCGCATGTGGGCGACAGCCGCTGCTACCTGCTCCGGGACCAGACCCTGGTGCGCTGTACCCGGGACCACTCACTCGTCGAGGAGCAGGTCCGCCTCGGCAAACTGACCTCCGCCCAGGCCGCCCGATCCCCCATGCGCCACGTCATCACCCGCGCCGTAGGCGTGCGCCGCAGCGTCCTCGTCGAGGTGCAGCAGGTCCAGGCCGCCCCCGGAGACCTTTTCCTCCTGTGCTCGGACGGTGTCACGCGCGAGCTGCCGGAGCAGCGCATCCGCACCCTGCTCGTCCAGCACGCCGAGGCAGCCACCCGCCAGGCAAGGAACCCAGAGCAAAGCTTGGCCGAGCTGCTGGTACAGGAAGCAGTAGCAGCCGGCGGCGCCGACAACGCCACCTGCCTCACCATTCGCCTCACCTGAAGCCCCCATCTCCCATGGGTGGTTTTCCCAGTGGCGCCCTCGGCCTACTTGATCGCGCCGGCTTACTCGGGGTTGAAGCATGTACTACTGCCGGCTCAGCTTATAGAAGAGCTACCGCTCTCCCGCGACCCCCATTCAGCTCCCATCCCCAATACCCGCGATTCACACTCGCTCCCCGCCACACACAATGCTATGATTTGCGCGCCATGGGCATACACTCCTCACGCACTCCCTCTTTCTGGCCTGAAGGTCCTTGGACCCCCGGCCTCCTCCCCGCCGGCACGGCCACTGCTTCCGACCTGGTCCTCAAGAGGACGCACGACAAGCACGACGCCACCGTCAAGACGAGCTCTCTGCGGCAGGTCTCCGGCAAGTCCATCGACAAGGGTACGGAGGCCGCCCTCGGCGCCAACTTCTTCACTGCCCCGCTCGATAGCGGCGGCGCCGTCTACCGCACCATCGCCATGTACATCGGCGCCGCGGCCCTCGACTCCCCCTACAAGACCGACCGCTTCGAGGCTGCCCGGCTCAAGACCGGCGGCCAGATCACGCCCAAGACCATGCAGCAGTTCCTTCGCCCCACCTTGAAGGTGCCAGAGTTCAACGTCACCAGCTACCGGCTCAAGCGCATCCTCGCCGTCTACAATGCCTCCCGCTGGAACACCTACTGCAACATGCGCGCCGAGTACCGCACCAACCTCGCCCCGGGTTCTCACGCCCTGATGCAGCGCCTCAACTGGGCCGCCCCGCCCAGCGATCCCTTTGGCTGGGGGATCCAGTTCCCGGTCATCGACCAGGAACTCGGTGAATGCTACCTCTTTCACGGAACCAACAAGGGCACCCTGCCCTTCATCACCGGCGGCGGCTTCGGCCCGGAGTTCTGCGCCTACCGCGCCAACGCCTTTTCTGGCTACGGCGCTCTCGGCCAGGGCTCCTATCTCTCTGACAACCTGGCCAAGTCCGCCACCTACGCTCCCTGCCCGTCCTGCCAGAAGAACGGCCCTTGCGCCTGCGTCGATGCCAACGGCAACGCAGTCGAACGCTACGCCCTCATCGCGCGAACCATCGTTCCCACAGACACCGAGACGCACAAGGGCAAACGAACCACCAACTTCTTCGCCCACCAGCACGTCAACCTCCGCGGCCAGGATCAGCGCAGCACCCCCATACAGCCCGGCACCCCCCAGGCTGTCCCTTCAGACCAGATCGGCGGTCCCAAGGTCGTCCTTGGCATCAAGACCACCGGCATAGGCGGCATCAAGAAGTGGGCCAACAATGAGTTCCTCTTCCGCGACAAGGCCATGCTCTATCCGGAGTTCGTGGTCTGCTTTACCTGGCCACTGTAGTCCTTGCCCGGGTCGCCGCCGACCCCCGCTCCGCGCCGGCGCGTCCTCATCTGCTCCCGGCTGTCGCTCCTTCCCCCCTGCGACAGCTAGGATGAAAGAGCATGAAAGTCCTCACCGCCTGGCTCCGCTCCTACCTCCCTCCTCTCCCCGTCTCTGACGCCCAGCTCGCCGAAGACCTCACCCTGCGCGGCATCGCCGTCGACGGCATCTTCGACCTCGCCCCCCAGCATGGCCCCGCCGCCGGCTCGCTCTTTGAAATGGACATCACCACCAACCGCGTCGACGCCATGAACCACTACGGCATCGCCCGCGAAGCCGCCACCATCTACGGCCTTGACCTGGTCCCGCTTGACACCGCGCTACCCACCCCCAGTGCTGCCGATCCCTTCCCGGTCCGCATCGACGACGACGCCCGGGCCCTCTGCGGCCGCTTTACCGCCCGCATCCTCCGCGACATCACCATCCAGCCTTCCTCCGGCCTCGTCGCCCACTACTTTCGCCTCCTCGACCAGAAGCTGATCTCCAATGCCGTTGACGCCACCAACTACGTCACCCAGGCCATCGGCCAGCCCACCCACGCCTTCGACCTGGACACTCTCCAAGGCGGCATCGTCGTGCGCCGCGCCCGCCCCGGCGAGCACCTTCGCACCCTCGACGGCGTCCACCGCACCCTCGACCCCGAGGACCTCGTCATCGCCGACCAGCAACGCGCCCTCTCCCTCGCCGGCGTCATGGGCGGCTGGGATTCCATGATCACCCCCAGCACCCGCAACCTCCTCATTGAAGCAGCCTGGTTTGACCCCGCCACCATTCGCCGCTCCTCCCGCCGCCATGGCCTGCACACGGACGCCTCGCATCGCTTCGAGCGCGGCGCCGACTTCAACGCCGCCCCCACCGCCTCCGCCCTCATCGCCAGGCTCCTGCTTCCATCCGGTGGTGCCCTCCACGGCCCCCTCATCGACCTCATCGAGCCGCAAGCCGAGCACCGCACCGCCAAACGCCCCACCCTCTCGCTCGCCCTCTCTGAGGTCCACCGCATCCTCGGCCCCTCTGACTCTCCTCAAGGCATCACCGCCGCAGACGTCCAGTCCATCCTCACCGGCCTCGGCTGCTCCCTGGCGGCCGCACCCGGAGCCCCTCTCGCCCCAAGCCCCGCCCATGTAACCCCGGCTGTTACGAATCCCTCCACCGCCGCCAGCCCAGGCGAAGAGCTCGCGCCAGCCCTGCTCCCACAGGATGTACCCGCCCCACCCCAAGCGGTCGTGGTAGCCCTGCCCAGCTGGCGCCTCGACCTCGAACGCCCCATCGACCTCATTGAAGAGATAGCCCGCGTCTACGGCTATCACCGCTTTCAGAACACGCTCCCCGCCTTCACCGGCACCGTCCGCCCCCTGCCCCACGCCGCCGCCGAGCGCACCACCCGCGCTACCCTCCTCGCTTGCGGCCTCTCCGAGGCCATCTCCAGCACCTTCTGCTCTGCAACCGACGGGGTTACGTTTGCCCCCCAACCCCAGTCCGCCGCCCCCATTGAGAACCCGCTCTCAGAAGAAGCAGGCATGCTCCGCCCCTCGCTCCTCCCCGGCATGCTCACCATGCTGGCCTCCAACCTCCATCGCGACGTGGACAACGTCGCCCTTTTCGAGCTCGGCACTGTCTTCACGGGCAGCGGCAGCGACCGGGACCCGCGCAGCGAAAAATCCGGCCGCACCCTGCAGGCCGTAGACGAGCGCCCCTCGCTCGCCCTCGGCATCACCGGCCACCTCGGCGCCCACCCCGCAGACTTCTACACCCTCAAGGGCATCCTCGAGCAGCTCACTCACCGCTTCGCCTCCCGCAGCTCCTACTACGACTGCTTCCCCGCCGCATCCGGCCTCATGCCCCCCTACCTCCACCCCGGCCGCTCCGCCCGCCTGGTCCTTGACGGCTCCACCCTCGCCTACTTCGGCCAGCTCCACCCCGCCGAGGCCCAG
>DASWUY010000088.1:0-6420 GCA_036401435.1 Acidobacteriaceae bacterium
CCGGAGCGCGTCATGATTGTCGAAATTTCCGTGCGAGTAGGCGCCGATGTGCGCGTTCAAGAGGAAGGCCTGACCGTCCTTGACGAGGCCATAGGCATCGCGGAGGTTGGCCTGGCCCTCGCGGATCGACTTGACTTCCGAGCCGCGCAGCGCCACGCCCGCCTCGAAGCGATCGAGGAGGAAATAGTTGTGACCGGCGGCGCGGTTGACGGCCGCATCGCGCTCGCCCGACGCCACCGGATCGCGCGGCGCAGGCTTGCTCGCCGGCTTGGCTCCGGGCGCCGCGGTTACCTGGAAGGAAGTCTGCCTGGACATGACTAAAGGTATGATTTCACACTTGGAGACGCCGGTTGACGGCTCATTTCATGCGGGTTGGCGGTGCTATACTTTGCCAGCATTCGTCTGTATAGAAGGCCTTCGATCCACACGGCTGCCGCTACTGGAAGGTCCTGGCGGGCGGCTCAAAACACGCGGCATCTCCTGGAGTTTCATGAAGTACAGTGTATCGATCCGGTCCGGCGGCGGCGCCCTGCTCTGGCGCAGGCCGCGATGCCGGTTTGCGGCTCTTGCGCGGGTCTGCGGACGAGTCTTGGGGTTCCAGGCAGTGGCTGCCGCCCTGCTGTTCACCTTTTGCGTGGTGGCGCCGGCGCGGGCGCATGCCCAGTCGGCCAACAAGCTCTATAGCATGGGGCGGGCGGCCGAGGCGCGCGATGATGTGGAAGAGGCCTACGAGGACTATGCCAAGGCCTGGCACAAGAAGCCCAAGGACGAGCACTTCAAGATCTCCTACGAGCGGCTGCGGCTGGATGCGGCGGCGGCGCATGTGAAGCATGGCGAGCGGCTGCGCGACCAGGGCGACGACACGGGCGCGCTGACCGAGTTTTTGCGCGCGCTCGAGATTGATCCTTCGAACGAGCTGGCGGCGCAGGATATTCGCGCGACGCGGCAGCGCATTGACAAGGAAGCGATTGTGCCGACGCCGGAGGTGGTGATGTCGCCGGGCGAGCGCCGGGCGCTGGCCGACCTGGGCGGGCCGCCGCAGCTGAAGCCTGTCTCAAGCGAGCCGGTGACGCTGCATGCGGTCGAAGACTCGAAGGTGGTGTACCAGACGGTGGGCAAGGCGGCGGGGATCAACGTGCTGTTTGACCCCGACTACCACTCGACGCGGGTGCAGGTGGACCTGACGAATGTCTCGATCTATGACGCGCTGCGCATCCTGGGGACGATTACCACCACGTTCTGGCGGCCGATCACGAGCAATACGATCTTTGTGGCCACCAACTCGCGGGGCAAGCGCAGCGAGCTCGACGAGGAGGCGGTGCAGACGTTTTACCTGACCAATGTCGCGCAGCAGAATGATCTGAACGACATCCAGACGGCGCTGCGCAATGTGTTTACAACGGCCAAGCTGTACGGGGTTCCGTCGCAGAACGCGATCATCATGCGCGGGACGCCGGATGAGCTGCTGCTGGCCGAGAAGCTGATCAACGACCTGGACAAGGCGCGGGCCGAGGTAGTGGTGGACGTGGCGGTGATGGAAGTGAGCCGCACGCTCGAGCGGACCATCGGCATCCAGCTGCCGCAGACCGGCGGGGTAAGCTTCCAGTCCTCGAACGCGAATGCCACGACGGCTGGTTCCACGCCGGCCGCCGGGGGCAGCAACACGTCGACTACGGGGCTAACGCTGAACAGCCTGGCCCACCTGAACTCGTCGAACTTCGCGGTGACGATCGGCTCGGCGGCGGTGAACCTGCTGTTGAGCGATACGAATACCAAGATCCTGCAGAACCCCCGGCTGCGCGCGTCCGACAATCAGAAGTCGTCGTTGAAGATCGGCGAGCGGCTGCCGGTGGCGACCGGGTCGTACCAGGCGGGGGTGGCGACGGCGATCACGAGCTCGCTCGTCAATACGCAGTTCACCTATCTGGACGTGGGCGTGAATATCGATATGACGCCGACCGTGCATTATGACCGGGACGTGTCGCTGAAGATCAAGATTGAAGTCTCCTCGACGAATGGAAACTCGAACCTGGGCGGCATCAACGAGCCGATCATCACGCAGCGGACAGTAGACCAGGTGATCCGGCTGCGGGAGGGCGAGGCCTCGATCCTGAGCGGCATCCTGGAGCACCAGAACTCGAAGAGCGTGAACGGAACGCCGGGCCTGGGCGAGCTGCCGATCCTGAAGTACATGTTCAGCTCGCGCGATACCACCGATACCGATGACGAGATCGTCTTCCTGCTGATCCCGCACGTGGTGCGTGCGGCGGACATTACGCCGCTGAACCTGCGGCAGCTGGACACGGGGACGACCAACTCGATTGAACTGCGGCACCTGCATGCGATGCAGGAGGAGGACGCGGCGCCGGCGGGCGCGGCGACGACGATTCCGAACCTGGCTCCTTCGGGCTCAATGACCGGAGCTGCGGCGGGTGGCTCGGCTGGGGCGGCGACGAATGCGCTGGCCGGGATGCAGCAGCAGCAGGCTGCGGGAGCAACGCCGGTGGGGCTGCAGCTGACGCCGGCGGAGCTGAACCAGGCCGTGGGGTCAACCTTCAAGGTGGCGCTGAACCTGACCGGGGGCGCCGATGTGTACTCCAGCTGGTCGCAGATGACCTATGACGCGACCAAGCTGAGCCTGATCAACGTGGATGTAGGGGAGCTGCTGGGCAAGGATGGGCAGCCGGTGGCGCTGGTGCACCGGGATGACGGGGGCGGAAACGTCTCGATCTCGGCGTCGCGGCCGCCGGGGGTGGCCGGGGTGAACGGCTCGGGAACGGTGTGCACGCTCACGTTCCAGGCCAAGGCGCCGGGAGACGCGTCGGTGGCGATCACGCGCCCGGTGGTGCGCAACAGCAAGCAGCAGGCGCTCGATGCAGCCGGCTCCCAGCAGGTGGTGCACATCCGGTGAGGGCTCCGGGGACAGGACGCGCCTGGGGACGCTGCCGGCGGTCGGCGGCCGCGCAGCAGCAGGGCGAGGCGGCGAGCGGCGTTCCCGGTCGGGAGGCTGGCGTCACGCTGGTGGAGCTGATCGTGACGGTCGCTATCCTGTCCATCCTGGCCACGGCGGCGCTGCCCATCACGCGCTTTGAGCGCAAGCGGCAGAACGAGCGCGAGCTGCGCTACGATCTCTGGTCGATGCGCGCTTCGATCGATCGATACAAGGATGCGGCGGACCGGGGCGCGTTCCAGATCAAGCTAGACAGCTTCGGGTACCCGCCCGACCTGCAGACGATGGTGGACGGCGTGGATGTGCAGGGCAAGAAGGTGAAGTTTCTGCGCCGCATTCCCGTGGACCCGATGACGGGGAAGGCGGACTGGGGGATGCGGTCCATGCAGGATGACCCGAAGTCTGACTCCTTTGGCGGGCAGAGCCTCTTTGACGTGTACAGCAAGTCGCCAGGCACAGCGCTGGACGGGACCAAGTATGCAGACTGGTAGGCGACAGGGCGAGCGGGGCTTCACGCTGGTAGAGCTGATGATCGTTATGCTGATCATCGGCATCCTGGCGGCGATTGCGATCCCGAGCTACGTGTCTTCGATCAAGAGCGCGCGGGAAGCGGTGCTGCGGGAGGACCTGCACGTGATGCGGCAGGCGATCGACTCCTACACGATGGACAAGGAGCAGGCGCCGCAGTCGCTGGACGACCTGGTGTCGTCCGGGTATCTGAAGGTCATCCCCAAGGATCCGATGACCTCGTCGAGCGCTACCTGGACGACGGTCACCGATGACGCGCTGATGAGCGTGGACCAGACGGCGCCGGGTGTGGGGGATGTGCACAGCGGGTCGAACGGGACGGGGACCGACGGTCAGCCTTATAGCAGCTGGTAGCGGGGCGGTGGGGTCGACTGCCGCGCTGCGAGCCGGCCGTGGTGCGTTCCTGCTGGGAGAGCGGGCTAGAAGGAGAAGGAGAGGCCGCCCTCAACGCAGCGCTCGGCCTGGGCGAAGTAGAGGGTAGAGCCGTCCTGCGAGAGGAAGGGGCGATAGCCCTGGGCGAGCAGGTTGCGAACATCGACCACGGCCTGCATGCCGCGGGAGCCGAGGCGTTGCACGGGGATGGGCTGCCGGACGTGGAAGCTGAGGTAGGCCTCAGGCGCGGAGCTGTCGAAGGGATCGACCTGGGTGAGGGTGTCGGAGGGCTGCCAGCGGTAGGAGGCACGCCACTCGGTGCCTGCATGCTCAAGACGGCTGCCCACGGATGCGGCCACCATGGACGAGGGGTGGGCACGCATGCCGGAGAGTGCGGCCCCGAGTGAAAGCGACTCCATGTCACCCATGGCAACCGCTTGGCCGACGGCGTAGCGCAGCGAGATCCAAGTGTCCGGGGTGAGCTGGTTGCGGGCCACGGCTACGAGGCCGCTGCCGGCATAGCTCTGGCCGGAGGTGGCGATGAGTTGCGAGACGGGATCGTAGAGCAGCTCGCCGCTGCCCGCGTCGGCGGCACTAAGGGCGGGCCGGCCGTGGAGGATGGCGACGCCTCCGCCGATGAGCGGGTGATCGACGGCGTCGTGGTAGTAGGCCAGCTGCGTCTTCCAGTGGCCGGTGTCGCGATCCACTTCAAGGGCCTGGTGCAGGCCCTGCTCGAGACGCAGGGCGCCGGCCCGCTCGCTGACCCTAGGGGAGAGGGTGGATGCGCGATCAAGCTCGGAGGCCTGCTCGACCTCGGGGGAGCTGGCCATGCGGTAGCGCACGGTGGTGGCGCCGGTGTGGATGGTGATGCTGGCAAAGGGGTGGATCGCTGCAAGCGTCTGCCCGAGGTGAACAGCCTCCATCTCGTTGCCCACCTCGGCGGCGAGGCCGGGTGCGAGCGCGAGGGTGGCGGCGGAGCGCAGGGTGACGACCTCGAGGCCGCGGTCGCTGCCCGAGATCACATCAGGACGCTCGGAGAAGGACGCGACGGAGAGCAAGGCGGTGCCGGGCGCTGCCTGGCGGAGGTAGGCGGCGGTGGTCTGAATGGTGGCGCTGTCGGTCTGGCCGACCTCGGTGCGGAAGATGAGCTGGTGAGCATCGTCGTCGGTGCGCTCGATCTCGACGTCCTGGTGCATGCCGCCTTCGCCAAAGCGGTTGGAGCCGCTGCGCACGGTGACGCGCCGGGTGCTGGCGGGAACGTCTGTCCCCTCGTTGACGAGCACCATGGGGCCGGGAGCATTGTCGTCTTCCAGTACCCGCAGCAGGGGCCGGTTGGTGGAGAGGCGAAGGGTCCAGTTCCAGTCGTCCCTGGGCTCATCGTTGCCGCGGGGTTGGGCGGGGAGCCACTGGAAGGCCTGGTAGAGGGTGTTGAGGGTGAGGTTGACGACCAGCTGGCGGTTGGCCAGCATGCGCAGGTTCTCGCGCAGGGTGGGGAGGAAGAAGGAGCCGCTGGCCTTGACGCCGTAGACCCCGGGGGTGACCTGGGGCAGGGCATAGCGGCCCCGGGCATCGGTAAAGGTCCGGGCAACGACGGCGAGGTTGGGACCGAGCAGCTCGACCAGCGCGCCGATCTGGGGGGAGCCGGCGGCGTCGCGCACGACGCCTGAGACGGCGGGCTGGAGGCTGGCCTGGACCATGCCGTTCATACGGTTGATGCGGTTGATCTTGGCCAGGCCGCCGCCGAGCGCGGCCGGGGTGTCAAAGGCAGGGCGTGCGGCCATGCCGGGGGTCTGGGCCGTGGCCACGCAGCCGCCCGATGCCATGACGCCTGCGCTAAGCGCGGCGACAGCGATGAGTCTTTGCCCGATGCTGCGCGGGCCGCCGGTATGAGGAAAACTGGGGTTCAAATGCAACCAGTCGCTGCGTCTCTCTGGCCTTGCTTCCTGAGATCGACTCTTGAAGGCGGTGCGGCTCTTGTGGCCGCTGGCCCCGGTTTCCATGACGCCTGAGCGGGTGGGCCCGGCGTGCACCTGTCTAATCTACCCTATCTTCGTCGTCGGCCAAAGCTACTCGACGGTGAAGGGCACAGTCTGCGCGATCTCCTGTTTGGAGATGCTGTCGTTGATGCTGACCTTGACCTGGTACTTGCCCGGGGGCACGGTGGCCAGCGGCACGCTCTTGGCCAGCGTCAGCTGGTCCGAGCTGGGGCCGAGCACCTTCGAGTCCTCATCCTTCTGGAAGATGGGCTTGTTGGTGGCCATGTCAATGATCTGGTAGTGGATGGTGGCGCCGTTCTTCTTGCTGGCGTCGTCGATGCCGAGGTTATAGACCTGCATCCAGAGGTTGAGGTTCTGGTCCTGCTTGAAGGAGGCAGGGGTGGCCTGGGTGGGCTGCACGCTGGGCAGCAGCTTGGTATTGCCGATGATGAAGTTGCCGGTACCGATCTCCTTGGAGGCGACCTTCTCCATCTTCTTGGCCAGGATGAGCGAGGAGGCTGAGAGGCGGTCCTCATCGTAACGGGGCACGGTGATGCCCTGGGCCCAGGTGCCGATGTGGTCAGGATTGTTCAC
>DASWUY010000089.1:0-4448 GCA_036401435.1 Acidobacteriaceae bacterium
TCGGGTTGAGCGGCGGCGCTAGGCGGCGCGGTAGAGGGTGGGAAGCTTGGCGCCAAGCAGCAGAAGCAGAAGCGCCTTCTGGGCGTGCATACGATTTTCGGCCTGGTCGAAGACGACCGAGTCCGGCCCGTCGAGGACGGCGTCGGTCACCTCGGCGTTGCGGTGGGCGGGCAGGCAGTGCATGAAGGCGGCACCGGGCGCGGCATGCGCCATGAGCGACTCGTTGACTTGGTAGGGCTTGAAGATGGGGGCGCGGCGGGTGGCTTCGTGTTCAAAGCCCATGCTGGTGCAGGCATCGGTGTAGACGGCCTGAGCGCCGGTGACGGCGGCGATGGGGTCAGTGAGCAGGGTGATGCGGGCGCCGGTGCGAGCGGCGATGGCCTGGGCCTGGGCGACGATGTCGGCCTTGGGCGCGTAGTTCCTCGGGGTGCCGATGGTGCAGTGAGCGCTGAGCTGGGCGGCGGTCAGCATGAGGGAGTGGCAGACGTTGTTGCCGTCGCCGACATAGGTAAAGTTTACGCCGGCGGCCGAGCCGCCGAAGCGCTCTTCGACGGTCATGAAGTCGGCCAGTGCCTGGCAGGGGTGTTCGAGGTCAGAGAGGGCGTTGATGACGGGGCAGGCGGCGTGCTCGGCCATCTCGGTGATGGTTTCATGGGAGTAGGTGCGGAGGACGATGACCGAGACCCAGCGCTCGACGTTGCGGGCCATGTCGGCCAGCGACTCGCGTTCGCCGAGCGGGGAGTGGGTCTGGTCGACGAACATGGCGGAGCCGCCGGTGGCGTTCATGGCCGCCTCAAAGGTAAGGCGGGTGCGCAGCGAAGCCTTTTCAAAGAACATGACCATCTGCCGGGCTTCGAGTGCGTAGCGATAGGCCTGAGGGCGCGCCTTGACGTCGTGGGCGAGGTCGAGGATGGAGCGGACCTCGGCGGTGGAGAGGTCGGCGATGGAGCAGAGGTCGCGGCCGCTGAGCGAGGCCTGGGCGGCGGCGAAGGCCTGGGCGGGTGAGTCCGCGAGCTGGGGGTGGGGTGGGAGGATTTTTTCAGTCGCCAATTCTGCCTCCTCGTGTTGCGGCGGATGCGAGTTGGGCGGGGCCGAGCCCCGCGAGTGTTTCGTCCAGAGCGCGAAGGGCATGGTCGACATCGTCGATGCCGAGGACGTAGGGCGGGAGGAAGCGGAGGACGGTCTCGCTGGTGCGGTTGATGAGGATGTGGCGCCGGGTCATCTCGTCGAGGGCGGCCTTGGCCAGCTCGGGCGACTGGAGCTCGATGGCCAGCATGAGGCCTTTGCCCCGGACGTCGGTGACGATGGGGTGGTGGGCGCGGAGCCGTTCGAGGCCTACCTGGAAGTGGGTGCCGACCATCTCCACGTGGTCGAGCAGGCCATCCTGTTCAATGGCGTCAAAGACGGCGATGGCGACGGCGCAGGCGAGCGGGCCGCCGCCGAAGGTGGTGCCGTGCATGCCGGGATGCATGGCGCGGGCGGCTGCCTCGGTGCAGAGCATGGCGCCGAGCGGCAGGCCGCCGGCGAGCGGCTTGGCGATGGTGATGATGTCAGGCGAGACGCCATAGTGCTGGTAGGCGAACCACTTGCCGGTGCGGCCGAAGCCGGCCTGGATCTCGTCGATGACCAGCAGGGCGCCGGACTGCCGGGTGAGGGAGCGGGCGGCGTCGAGGAAGGACTGCGAGAGGGGGCGGATGCCGCCTTCGCCTTGGATGGCTTCCACGAGGATGGCGCAGACGTCGGTGGAGAACTTGGCCTCAAGGTCGGCCACATCGTTGAAGCGGACGAAGTCCACGTCGGGCATGACGGGGGCAAACGGCTCGCGGTACTTGAGCTTGTGGGTGGTGGCAACGGAACCCATGGTGCGGCCGTGGAAGCTGCCCTCAAGGGCCAGGAAGCGGGTGCCGAGGGTGCGGCCCTCGGAGCGCAGGAGGGCGGCGTGGGCGCGGGCCAGCTTGAGCGCAGCCTCCCAGGCCTCGGTGCCGCTGTTTGAGAAGAAGGCGCGGTCGAGGCCGGCGGCGGTGGTGAGCCGGAGGGCGAGCTCTGCCTGTCCTTCGTGGTAGAAGAGGTTCGAAGTATGGATGAGCTTCTGGGCCTGGTCGAGGAGCGCCTCTTCGATGGCGGGGTGCGCGTAGCCGAGGGCGTTGACACCGATGCCGCTGAGCAGATCGAGGTAGCGGGTGCCGTCCTGATCGATGAGGTGCACGCCTTCGCCGCCGATCATCAGGATGGGGTTGCGTTCATAGGTGGCGAGGAGCAACCTGGACTCGGCTGCCTGCAGTTGTTCTAACTTCATGGAACGAACTCCGATCACTCTGTAACGTTCGATGGCATCGTCGACGGGTGCGCTCAGGCCACCATGACTTCGGTTCCCTCGAGCACGCGGGTGCTGCAGAGGTCAGGGAGGAGGGCGGCGGATTGAGCGGGCAGGATGCGCACGCGTTTGACGCCATGCGCGAGGGCCTGGCGGCAGGCGTTGAGCTTGGGCAGCATGCCGCCGGTGATGACGGCGTCCTTGATGAGGGGGGCGATTTCAAGGGTCGAGAGCCAGCGCATGACAGCGCCGTCGGCGCCGCGGACCCCGGGAACATCGGTAAGGAAGACGAGGGCGTCGACGTGGCAGGCCACGGCGCAGGCAGCGGCCATCTCATCGGCGTTGACGTTGTAGTATTCGCCATCGAAGCCGAGGGCGAGGCTGGAGAGAACGGGCACGCCGCCGATGCTCCAGATGGCTTCAAGGTAGCGGGGGTCAGAGGCGGCGATCTCGCCGACAAAGCCGAGGTCGGGCGCAGTGCGCTTCTTGCGGGCGCGGAAGGCCATGCCATCTCCGCCGGAGAGACCCATGGCGGCGATGCCCTGGGCACCGAGCGCGGCGACGAGCGCCTTGTTGACGCGGCCGCCGAGGACCATGAGCGCGGCATCGCGGGTCTCGGCGTCGGTGACGCGCAGGCCGCCGATGAACTCGCTGGCCTTGCCCAGCTGCTGGAGGATGCGGGTAAGCTGCAGGCCGCCGCCATGGACGACGGCGACCTGGTGGCCGTCGTGCACGAGCTCGGCGATGGCGCGGGCGCAGCTGCGCAGGAGCGTCGGATCTTCGAGCGTGGCGCCGCCGAGCTTGACTACGTACTTCATCGGCATCTCTTTTCTGGAGGCCTCACGGTTCACAGCAGGCCCTCGGCCTCGTCCCAGCCGAGCATCAGGTTCATGTTCTGCACCGCTTGCGAGGCGGCGCCCTTGAGCAGGTTGTCCAGGCAGGAGACCAGGACACATCGCCGGCCGTCTGGAGCGAGTTGGAAGCCGAGGTCACAGAAGCCGGTGCGCACGACGTAGGCGATCTGAGGCAGCTGGCCGGCAGGGAAGAGGCGCACCATGGGGCGGCCGGCGTAGAAGTCGCGATAGCAGGCCTCAATACCGGCGGCGGTGCCGGGCTGGGCCAGGCGCACGTAGATGGTGGACAGGATGCCGCGGGGGATGGGGAGCAGGTGGGGGGTGAACTGGATCTGCGGGTCCTCAAGAGAGAGCTGCTCGAGCAGTTCGCCGGTGTGCCGGTGCGAGAAGAGGCCATAGGCGGAGAGGTTGTCTGCGGCGTGCATGAAGTGGGTGGTGGCGGTGGGCTCGCGCCCGGCGCCGGAGACGCCGGACTTGGAGTCGCAGATGATGCCGTGGTGGAGGTCGAGAAGGCCGGCGGCTAAGAGCGGCTTGAGCGCGAGGATGATAGAGGTGGCGTAGCAGCCAGGGTTGGCAACGAGCGAGGCGCGGGCGATGCGGGCGCACTGCAGCTCGCTGAGGCCGTAGACGGCGCGGGCGGTGGTGGCCTGGGCGACCGGGGTGCCTTCGTCGTCGAAGTGGTAGACGGCGCGGTTGTTTGGTTCAGAGAGGCGCCAGGCGCCGCTGAGATCGATGACGCGCATGCCCCGGTTGAGGGCCTGCGGCACCCAGGTGCGGGACTGCTGGTGGGGGGTGGCGAGGAAGAGGATCTGGACGCCGCGGTCGGAGAGCCGGTCCCAGGAGAAGGGTTCGATCTGCGGCGCGGGCTGGCCGGGGAGGGGTTGCAGGCGGGGGTGGATGGCGGCGAGGGTGCCCGCCTCGCGACCGAGGAAGAGCGGAGGCACCGTCGAAAGCGAGGGGTGCGCGAGGAGCAGGCGCGCAAGCTCCATGCCGGCGTACCCGCTGGCGCCTACGACCGCGGTCTGTACCTCTTGCTGCAACGTTCTGCTTCCTTTCGTGCTCAGGGCGTGTGTGGCCGGTGTCAGCCGATCATGCGGTTGAGCCGTTCGCGCAGCTGCCCGGCCTGGCGGCTGTCAGGGCAGATGACGAGCACGGTGTCATCGCCGGCGATGGTGCCGACGACCTGGGAGATGGCCTCGCGATCGAGCGCCGCAGCGACGGGCTGCGCGGCTCCGAGGGTGGTGGCGAGCACGAGCAGGTTCTGCGCCTGGCGCACGCGC
>DASWUY010000090.1:0-2202 GCA_036401435.1 Acidobacteriaceae bacterium
GTTCAGAAAGTTCGCGCATCCCTGCCACCTTCCCTTAGTGCGGAAGGCGCCCTTGGATCAGTCGGCCGGCGTAGGAAAACCATGCCGGGGCCGAGCGTGGCGAGCTATCAGCCCGTCGCAGCACCTCTCGGCCCACTCCAAAATACAGGGTGAGCCCAGTTATCGGGGCAGTCCCCTGTGGCACGGCGGGTGCCGGCTCCGAAAACGACGGGAAACAAGCGGCACGATCCGGACGAACGACACACTGGAGAGAGCGCCCCACTCGTCCGGTGGGCCCGTCCCGTACTTCGTCAGGGCTGCTTCCCGCCGCCGCACGCATTACCGCCCGGCGACTGCCCTCAGCTTCACCAGGCAGCTGCGACTGCCTGGCGGCGGAGTCCTTCCACCTCCGCTCGATCCCACAGCGCCTCGTGGCACACTTCAGGTTGTCCCAGACCAAGACGGCCGGGGCCTTCAGCGCATGGTGCGCGGCGGTGACCAGGGCGGGTAGTCAGCCTCGGACATACTGGCCCGGCTGCCCCCGCGGCGGCGGTGGACGTGGACCCGGTAGAAGAACCGGCCCGGTCAGCCGGGCCTCAAGCAGGCCATGCCCGCGACGGACAGCCGACCGGCACTGCCGGAGACCAGGGTAACGGGGGTGCGGCCGCGGGGCGCCCAGGTGCGGGCATTGCCGGGCCGCAGCGACTGGCCGGCCTCATTTTCGAAGCAGATCCACACCCTGGTCAGCGCCCATTCCGCGCAGCGTGTAGCTGGCCCCGGACAGACGGGCGTGTCTGTTGCTCATCTTCCGGGGCGCGGGTTTTAATCCTTCGTGGCTTGCTGAAAGCGCCAGGTCGCGCGTTACGAGGCCGGGATGAGGGAGGGATAGCGCTGCTCGGGGGCGGCACCTAGGCTCTGCTTTGCTCGTCGTGCGCTGTCGTCGGCGAGGATCTCGAAGCTCCCAGCCTCGATGCCATCGAGAGAGGTGCGCACGACGTCGCGGGGCGCCGCTTTGGGCCCGGCAAACCCGGCTGTCATGTCAGTGTCCATCGCGCCGATAATGACGCAGCTGACCTGCGTGTTCTGTGAGGCCAGTTCGAGGCGCAGGGCGTCGGTCATGCTCTAGGCCGCCGCCTTGGATGCGGCGTAGGGGCCTTCGCCCTCATAGGCGAACCATGCGAGCGCGGTCAGGACGTTAACGATTCCACCCCCGCCGTTGCCGCCGAGAATCGGGGCAAACGCGAGCGCCAGGCTGAGCGGCCCGAAGAAGTTGGTCTCGAACTGCTGACGGACGGCCGCGAGATCGGTGTCGAGAAAGCGACTGTGCGAGGTAATCCCAGCGTTGTTGACCAGCAAGGTCACGTCCGCGGCTGCTGCGGCCGCGCGGGTCACTGTGTTCTGGTCAGTGACGTCAATCTCGATGAGTTCGGCGCCTGGGAGGGTCGGCCGCGAAGTGTCACGCACTGCGGCGTAGATCTTGCGCGCACCACGCTCATGCAACTGCCGTACCCATTCGGTACCCAAGCCACGTCCAGCGCCGGTGACGAGCGCGACGGAATCCTCGATCTGCATACCTGTCCTTACTGTAGCAGTCGCTAAAGAATCCTGCAGGTTGACGGTAGCACGACTCTTTATCAACCGCTATATAATTCATCGCATGGCCGGCCGCCCCCGCAGTTTCGATCGTGACAGTGCCCTGGATACCGCACTGGACGCCTTCTGGCGCGCGGGCTACGAGCAGACATCGGTGTCGCAGCTGACCCAGGCGATCGGCATCCAGCCGCCAAGCCTTTACGCGGCCTTCAGCAGTAAGGACAAGCTATTCGCCGAAGCCGCCGAGCGCTATCTGGAGCGGTTCCATCGCGGGCTCATGGCAAGCTTGGACCGTGCGGGAACCCGCGAGGCGATCGCCGCACTCCTGGAGGCTGCCGCCCGTGCGCACACGCGGCCAGGCACCCCACCTGGATGCCTGGTCCTGTCAGAGCCGCGGCTGCGCGGCGAGCGCGAGAACATGCGTGCACAGATCGCTGAGCGGCTGCGCCGCGGCCAGCGAGATGGAGATTTGTCTCCGGAGGTCGAGGCCGGTGAGCTCGCAGCACTGATCGAGGCGGTGCTCGCCGGGATGTCGGCTCGGGCCCGGGACGGAGGGACGCTCGAAGAGCTTCAGGCAATCAGCCGCCTGGCGCTTTCCCTGCTGCCGGTCCCGCATTGACGCATTCGATG
>DASWUY010000091.1:0-4250 GCA_036401435.1 Acidobacteriaceae bacterium
TCCCAACCTCCAAGCTCCATGAGCAGGAGCCTTCGAGAAGCCACGTGCGCTAGGGCTTTGGCTGCGACGGGAAGGGCTGCGCCTCGAGTGAGCCGTCGCGCTGGCGCAGCAGTATCTGCACCTTGCCCTCTGCCTTGTCCAGTTGGTCTTTGCAATCGCTTGAGAGGCGCATGCCCTCTTCAAAGAGCTTGATCGACTCTTCGAGCGCCAGGTCGCCCCGCTCCAGCTTGCCGACGATCGTTTCCAACTGCTTGAGCGACTCTTCAAACGTTGCCAATGCGTTTTTCCCCTCTGGAAGTCAGAACTGAAAGGCGTCAGGTCAGTTGCGCAACGGCTGCGCGTTCTTCGAGCACAGCCGCCAGCACCTCGATCGCGCAGCTATACCGGCCAAACGGCGCGCTCACCTGCACACCCTGCACCATCGGCCTCGCGGTCGCCAACATCTCCTGGGCAATCCGCACGCCCTCATCCCTCGCCGCCTCAGGGGTCGCAGCCGCCTGCATCCGCAGCATGATCTCGTCGGGCACCGCGACCCGCAGATCGTTCTTCATGAACTCTGCATTGCGCAGGCTGGTCAGCGGCCAGATACCGGCGATCACTGGAATATGAAACTGCTCGATGCGCCGCAGAAAACTCTCCAGCAGCCGCAGGTCGAAGACCGGCTGCGTGATCGCATACTCGGCCCCCGCCTCCACCTTGTAGGCGAAGCGGCGCACCTCGTTATCGAGGTCAGCGATGCCAGGGTTGGCGGCGACCGCGATGGTAAAGCCGGTCGATGCCCCGATGCCGTTCCCCCCGATATCCAGGCCATGGTTGAGGCGCCGCACCATGTTCACCAGGCCGATGGCGTCCACGTCAAAGACCGCCGTTGCGTCAGGATAGTTGCCCAGCTTGGGCGGGTCGCCGGTAAGACAAAGAATGTTCTTCAGCCCGATGGAGGAGGCGCCCAGGAGGTCGCTTTGAATGGAGAGAATGTTGCGGTCGCGGCAGGTATAGTGCAGCACCGTTTCAATGCTGCACTGCTGCTGGATCTGGATGCAGAGGCTTTGCGCGCTCATGCGTGCCGAGGCACGCGGCGAGTCCGGGATATTGATGGCGTCGATCCCGTGCGCAGCCAGGAGGCGCGCGCCCTCCAGCTCACGCCGCGTGTCCACGCCCCGCGGTGGCACAATCTCGACCAGGGTCACGAAGCTGCCGGTAGCAATGAGCCGGCCGATCCCCGAGCGCTCCGCCAGGGGCGCGGGAGCAGTCTCGCTGGTGAGCTCAGCCCCGGGCGCGGACTCCAGGCTCTTCTGCTGCGCCTGTTCTGCGCGCAGCGAAGACTTGATGGCGCGGATGTGCGCAGGGGTGGTGCCGCAGCAGCCGCCGATGAACTGCACTCCTGCCTTGAGGAACTTGCGCGCGAAGCTGGCCATGTATTCCGGCGAGCAGAGATAGATGTTGCGGCCATCGACGGCTCGCGGCATGCCTGCGTTCGGCATCGCGAAGAGCGGGAGATGCGTTGCCGCGCCCATGCTCTCAATCGCGGTCAGCACCGTCGCCGGGCCGGTGCTGCAGTTCACGCCCAGGCCGTCCGCGCCCCAGGCTGTCAGGCGTGCTGCGGCCGTCTCGGGCAGCGTGCCGTCCAGGCAGGTGCCATCCTCATCGACCGTCACCATGACCACCACGGGCAGGTGCGGCGCCACCTCCCGCGCCGCTCGCAAGGCCTGCTCCGCCTCGAGAAGTGACATGACCGTCTCAATCAGGAACAGGTCGACGCCCCTGTGTGAGCCTTCGTTTTCCCCGGCGAGCGCCGCCATCTGCTCGGCGTAGGCTGCCCGCGCCTGCTCATGCGACACCCTGCCCAGCGGCTCCAGGGGGATGCCCAGCGGCCCGATAGAACCCGCGATCCAGGCCTGCCCCGCATGCTTCTCGGCCAGCTGCTCTACGGCCTGCCGGGCCAGCGCTGCCCCGGCGCGGTTGATCTCGGCCGTGTGGTCTTCCAGGCCAAAGCGGCTCAGGCGGAAGCGGTTCGCGCCAAAGGTGTTGGTCTCAAGCAGGGTGGCGCCGGCCAGCAGGTACTCCTCGTGAATATTGCGGATCAGCTCCGGCTGTGACAGGTTGAGCTCGTCATAGCACCGGTTGATGAAGACGCCTCGCTCATAGAGCGTGGTCCCCATGGCGCCGTCGCACAGCACGGTCTGTTCGCCAAAGATGCGCTGCAGACGATTCGCGGCCTCAGGAGTCTTATGCAGATGCTCTGTCATGTAGGGGCCTGACAGCATGCTATGCCAGCAGGGGTGCGATTGCCAGAGCCGCCCTCGTGCTTTGTTATACTTGGCTTTCCGCACCAGGCCGCCAGGGCTGCGCCGGCTTTTCCTGAAGGATGAGGTAGAAGTTGAATTTTAAGCACAAAAGCAGTTTGCGCGTGGCCTCTGTCTGGCTCGCTCTCCTCCTGGTCTCTTTCGGTCTCACCGCTTGTGGAACCAGCTACTACTTCGGCAATCGCCCGCTGCCACCGAGCAAGGTTCTCAACCGGGTGCTGGTCGCCGTACAGAACCCAGGCCGCTCCTCCTTGCAGGAGCTGGACGCGCTATACGACATTCGCCACGTCTACAACGGAGTCGCGCTGCTGCCGACCATCAGCGGCTTCAGTGGCGTGCTGCCGGTATCGATCCAGAATCTTCCTGCGGAGGAAACAGGCGCTGTCTTCAGCCAGGGCGATGGCAGCCTGGGCATCGTCAACTACTCTACCGACAACATGCGCCTGACCTACAGCAGCGGGCAACTGGGGGGTATCGCCTCCGGCGCCTTTGTGACCAACAATCTCACCTACGTCTTCGCGGCGCAGCAGCAGAACCACGTGGTGGCGGTTGCCGATTCGACCGCCGGCACCGTCTTCCTGAACCTGCCTGGCGTCTACCGCGTCTCCGCCAACCCCTCCGGCACCATCGCGCTTGCGTTCCTGCAGAACTCCGACTTGGTATACAGCATGGTGCACCTGACCTCGGCACAGCAGACACTCGCGATTGGCAACCCGCATTTTATGGGCGCGCAGGACTGCGAGCCGCAGAATCTTCCCATCTACTGCGCCTTCCCTGTCAACCCGGGCACAGCCGGGTTTGACCGGCCCGCCAAGGCCATCTTTTCCGCAGACGGCTCGGCTGCCTACGTGCTCAACTGCGGCCCGGAGTGCGGAGGCACGGCGGCCGGCGTCACCACGGTGCCGATCACGCCGGCGGCGCTCAACCCGAACGGCATTGGCCCGGCCGGCATTGCGCTCACGGCGGCAACGCGCATTGCCGTGCCGGGCGGCGCCACCAACGCTATCTTCAACGGCAACACGTTGTATGTTGCAGGCCAGCAGTTGCTCGGGGACGGCCTCTTCTCCGGCCAGCTGTCCATCATCAACGTGTTGACCAACCAGGTCACGGGCTCCTACGGCATCTCCGATGGAACCCACACCAAAATGCTCTTTGCCGATGACAACACGCTCTGGATCGGCTCCTCACTTTGCGAGAGCGGGGAGCGGTACAAGCAGGTGCAGGCCGGCAACGGGTCGGTGCCGTATGGCTGCCTGACCATGTTCAACACCGCCACTAACGCGGTCACCCTGGTGGACGCCTACAAGGGGGATGCCACCGGCATCGCCGCCATCACCGCCCTGCACAAGATCTACGTGGCTGAAGGCGGGCAGGTATACATCTACAGCACGACCAACGGCGCCGCGCTGGACAACGCCAACGTGACCGTGCTCGGCATCGCGACCGACGTGGCCTACATGGACGCGCTGACCGATGACAACAACACCACTTACTAGGTGAGCCCGGCCGTCGATATCCTGGCCATTGCCGCGCACCGTGACGATGTGGAGCAGACCTGCGGCGGCACGCTGCTGCGCATGCGCGCCCTGGGCAGCAGCACTGCGATTCTCGACCTGACGCAGGGAGAGGCGGGCACGCGCGGCTCTGCCGCAGAGCGCGCGGCAGAGGCCGCCGCCGCCGCCGCGCTGCTGGGCGTTGTACATCGCGAGGCGCTCGACCTGCCCGATGGCAACGTTGAGAATACCTATGACAGCCGCGTGAAGATCGTGCGGGTGCTGCGCGCGCTTCGCCCTCGCGTCGTGATCCTGCCCTACTGGGCCGGCCGGCACCCGGACCACTACCGCAGCTCGACCCTGGGCTATGAGGCTTGCTTTCTCTCTGGTCTGGCGCGGCTGGCAACAGAGGACGCCGCCGGGGCACCGCAGCCGCCGCACCGGCCTTTCAAGA